>NZ_MUNH01000109.1:0-20295 GCF_002154615.1 Streptomyces recifensis | reverse complement strand
CCGAGCCGCGCGGCTCGGTGCGCAGAGCGCGGGGCGCTCCGGGGTCAGGGTGGTCACGGATGCGATGGTGGTTCCCGGCATGGCTCTGCTCCCCCGTGGAGTGGTCGGCTCACGCCCTGCGCGTTCGCCGTGCACACACCGTAGCCATGTCCGCGCACTCTGTGTCGGGCCTGTGGATAACCCTCCGCACTCTCCGTAAATCCGCTGGTCAGAGTTCGGAGACTGGAGAGTGTTCGGGCTGCCGGGCATTCACCCCGAGATGTTCGCCGACGCGGTTCACAAGCAGCGTCATCTCGTAGGCGATCTGCCCGATGTCCGCTTCCGCACCGCTGAGCAGGCACAGGCAACTGCTGGGTCCGGCAGCGGTGACGAAGAGTACGGCGTCGTCGTACTCGATCATGGTCTGCCGGACGCGGCCCGCGCCGAAGTGGCGGCCCGAGCCCTTTGCCAGGCTGTGCAGCCCGGAGGAGACGGCCGCCAGATGCTCCGCGTCCTCGCGCCGTAGTCCGGTGCTCGCCCCGGTGACCAGTCCGTCGTTCGAGAGCACCAGCGCGTGCCGCACGTGGTCCACGCGCTGGGTGAGATCGTCCAGGAGCCAGCCCAGTCCCTGGTTCTGCGCCATGTTCGTTCTCCCCGTGTGGCCTCTCCCCCTGGCTGGAGGAGCTTTCCGCAAGCCTTCCCCACCTCCGGCGTCCGGGCAAGCAGGATGGGCTCATGGCACACAAGATGACCGACGAGGAATGGCGGGCGTTCGTCTCCCACGGCACCCGAACCGGCAAGCTGGCGACCGTAAGGGCCGATGGAAGCCCTCATATCGCCCCGATCTGGTTCCTGCTCGACGGTGACGAGCTGGTCTTCAACACCGGTGAGGAGACAGTGAAAGGGCGCAATCTCGCCCGTGACCCGCGGGTCGCGCTCTGCGTGGACGACGAGCGGCCGCCGTTCTCGTTCGTGGTGCTGAACGGACAGGCCCGGCTGTCCGAGGATCTGGACGAGATCCGCCGGTGGGCCACCCGGATCGCCGCGCGGTACATGGGCGAGGACCGCGCCGAGGAGTTCGGCGCCCGCAACGGCGTTCCGGGTGAGCTGCTGGTGCGAGTGCACATCGACCATGTGGTGGCCGTGCAGGACCTCGCGGACTGAGGCGGCCTCAGCTCACCGAGTCGAGAAGCCGGGCGGTGTGCATGCGCCCGGCGTACTCGACGAGGCGGATCAGGACCTCCTTGCCGGAGTCGCGGTCACGGGCGTCACAGAGCACTACGGGGGTTCCCTGGTCCAGGTCGAGGGCGCGAGAGACGTCCTGGGCGCCGTAGGGGCGCGCGCCGGGGAAGCAGTTGACGGCGACGACGAACGGGATGCGCCGGTGCTCGAAGTAGTCGACCGCCGGAAAGCAGTCCTCCAGGCGGCGGGTGTCGGCGAGAACCACGGCTCCGAGAGCGCCTTGTGAGAGCTCGTCCCAGATGAACCAGAAGCGGTCCTGTCCAGGCGTCCCGAACAGGTAGAGGGCGAGGCCGGAACGGATGGTGATGCGGCCGAAGTCCATCGCCACGGTGGTGGTGACCTTCCGGTCCACGCCGTCGGTGTCGTCGACCAGCTGACCCGCCTCGCTGAGCAGTTCCTCGGTGCGCAGCGGCCGGATCTCGCTGACGGAGCCGACCAGTGTGGTCTTGCCGACGCCGAATCCCCCCGCCACCAGTATCTTCAGCGCCAGGGCGGAGATGTCGTCGGCGGCTTCGACGTGCTCAGAGGCCATGATCACTTCTCTCGGGAGGGCCGGCTGGGGTCGACGTGCTCGGGCGTGGGGTCAGCATCATGACAACTTCGACACCGTGTCGGGCATTTGGACTGAAAAGCACCAGATATGACCGACTTCCGGCCGATTGGCCACCGGAAGCATGCGGAACGGCGGCCGAAGAGGCGCCGGGTCGGTCGTGAACGTTCATCTACAGGGCCCGCAATCCTTCGATGACCTCGCGCAGAATCCGCTCGTCCGGCAGATGCGCGGGCGGCACCGGGCGGCTGACGGTGACGCAGCCGAGCTCCAGCAGGTCGCCCAGGAGAACGCGGACCACACCCACGGGCAGGTCGGCGTCGGCCGCGAGTTCCGCGACCGACTGCGTCTCGGTGCGGCACAGCTCGATCAGGGTCCGGTGTTCCGGGCCCAGCGCGCTGTCGCCGTCCATACCCGGCGCGGCGGGGTCGAGGGTGACCAGGGCGATGAGGTCGAAGGGCACCCCGGTCGGGCCGGGCTGGGTACGTCCACCGGTCATGGCGTAGGGGCGCACCAAGGGTCCGGCCTCGCCGTCGTACCACTGGCTGCCCTCGTCGTGGAGGTCTCCCGGCGGGTTCTCGGTCATCCGTTCCGGCCTTCCCGGTCAGCCTGCCGCGGGTGGCGGGGAGGTGACCCGCGGTGCCGCGTAGAGGTGTTCACCCACGCGCCTGACCAGGCGTGCCATCTCGTAGGCGACCAAGCCGATGTCGGCGGTTGCGGCCGTGAGGACGGCGAGGCAGGAGCCGTCGCCGGCGGAGACCACGAAGAGGAAGGCGTCATCCAGCTCCACCATGGTCTGGCGCACACCGCCCGCGCCGAAATGGCGTCCTGTGCCCTTGGCCAGGCTGTTGAAGCCGGAGGCCACGGCGGCGAGGTGTTCGGCGTCGTCGCGGCCGAGGCCGGTGGAGGCGGGCGCGGGCACCTGGTCCCGGCTGCCCGAGGAGGCGCCCCGGTAGACGGCGGCGAAGGCCAGCGCGACCATGCCGACGCCCATCACCACGGCGAGCAGCCAGGCCACGGGCCGGTGCCAGCGCAGGCCCGCCAGCGGGCCCTCGTGGCCGTCGTGGGCGTAACGGCCGTCGAGGTCGTCGTCGTCCAGGTCGTGGCCGAAACCGCTGCCCTCGGGGCCGTAACCCTCGTCGTAGGGGTCGGCGGGGGCGTGGGTGCGGCGGCCGTCGGCCTCGGACGCCTCGGCTCTCGCCTCGGCGGCGGCGAGGAGGCGCTCCACGGCGGTGGGCTCGTGGACGGTGGCGGCGGCGACGAAGGCCGCGTCGAACACCACGGAGGCGAACTCTTCGTCCGACATTCC
The DNA here is from genome assembly GCF_002154615.1 of Streptomyces recifensis. Lineage (NCBI taxonomy): Bacteria > Bacillati > Actinomycetota > Actinomycetes > Kitasatosporales > Streptomycetaceae > Streptomyces > Streptomyces recifensis. The sequence continues at coordinate 17,215 of NZ_MUNH01000109.1, read as the reverse complement.
GCGGTCGTGGTCGTCGTCGGGCTCCCAGCCGTCAGGGAACGGCGTGCCCCCCACGTCCTCCGGCACGGGTCCAGAGTAGACCTGGGGGGTCAATTTGGGCAGACGGTATGGAAATTCGTCCGCCGTCCCGTGACCTTCCGGTGAAGGTGCTCAGGGGCGTACGTGGCCGTCGCCGGTGACGATGTACTTGGTGCTGGTCAGCTCCGGAAGGCCCATGGGGCCGCGGGCGTGCAGCTTCTGGGTGGAGATGCCGATCTCCGCGCCGAAGCCGAACTGGCCGCCGTCGGTGAAGCGGGTGGAGGCGTTCACGGCCACCGTGGTGGAGTCCACCAGTCGGGTGAAGCGCCGGGCGGCCTGCTGACTGGTGGTGACGATCGCCTCGGTGTGGCCGGAGCTCCACAGCCGGATGTGCTCGACGGCCTTGTCGAGGGAGTCGACCACGGCGGCGGCGATGTCGTACGACAGGTACTCGGTCTCCCAGTCCTCCGGCACGGCCTCCACCACGTTCGCCCTGGTGCCCTCGGCGTGGGCCAGGACGCGCGGGTCGGCATGCACGGTGACCCCGGCCTCGGCGAGCGCGTCCAGGGCGCGGGGCAGGAAGGCGGCGGCGATGTCCTGGTGGACCAGCAGGGTCTCGGCGGCGTTGCAGACGCTGACCCGCTGCGCCTTGGAGTTGACCAGGATGTCGATCGCCATGTCGATGTCGGCGTCGGCGTCCACGTAGACGTGGCAGTTGCCGGTGCCGGTCTCGATGACGGGGACGGTGGACTCGCCGACCACGGTCCGGATCAGGGAGGCGCCGCCGCGCGGGATGAGCACGTCGACCAGGCCGCGGGCGCGCATCAGCTCGCGCACGCTCTCCCGGCTCTCCCCCGGCACGAGCTGCACGGCGTCGGCGGGCAGCCCGGCGCCGCCCACGGCGTCCCGGATCACCCCGACCAGCGCGGTGTTGGACTCGTAGGCGGAGGCGGAGCCGCGCAGCAGGACGGCGTTGCCGGACTTCAGGCAGAGCGCGGCGGCGTCGACGGTGACGTTGGGCCGGGCCTCGTAGATGATGCCGACGACGCCCAGCGGGACGCGGACCTGGCGCAGGTCGATGCCGTTGGGCAGGGTGTTGCCGCGGACGATCTCACCGACCGGGTCGGGCAGCTTCGCCACGTCGCGCACGTCGGCGGCGATGGCCCGGACCCGCTCCGGGGTGAGGGTGAGCCGGTCCACGACGGACTCGCTGGTGCCGTTCTCCCGCGCCCTGGCCACGTCACGGGCGTTGGCGGCCACGATCTCGGCGGTGCGGACCTCCAGCGCGTCCGCGACGGCGAGCAGCGCGTCGTCCTTGTCGGCGCGCGGGAGCGGCGCGAGGTCGGCGGCGGCGGCCTTGGCCCGGTAGGCGGCCCGGGTGACCGGCGAGAGGGAGTCGTACGGGGAGAGCGTGGTCATGGGGGAAGGGTAGTGCGCGGCCTTCGGCCCTCAGGGGCCGTCCCGTAACGCGAGACGGGGCGGAGGGAGCCCGTCAGAACGGGTGGACCCCTACGGGGGTGGCCGGTGCCGGCCCGTAGCCCTCGGCGAGGCGCTGGTGGTAGGTCTCGCGGTCGATGACCTCCAGGCCGACGATCTCCCAGGGCGGCAGCCCGGCGGTCTGCCGGTGCTCGCCCCACAGCCGCAGCGCGACGGCGGCCGCGTCGTGCAGGTCGCGGGCCTCCTCCCAGTACCGGATCTCCGCGTGGTCACCGGCGTATCTGCTGGTCAGGAGGAAGGGGTGGTCGTGCGCGAGCTGCTCCAGGGCCCGCCGCAGGTCCTGTACGGGGACGCCCTCCCCGGAGACGCTGAGGGTGACGTGCCACAGGCGGGGCAGGTCCTTGGGCTCCTCGTAGGTGTCCCCGGCCGCGACGCTCGTCAGAGCACCGCGGGACGCCGCCCCGGGACGGACTCGTCTCACGACGGCCTCCTTCACGCATGGCCCCTTGACGGAACGTGTCCCTTCAACACGCCCCCGCAACAAAGTTGAGCAGGCCGCAGGGCTCCGCGTGGCGGTTTTACGGAACGTCCCCCACCGGGGTCCTCCGGCGTGCCGGGGTTTTCCGCCGCCGGGCCGGCGGTCAGGGGTGCAGGAGTACCAGGTCGTCCCGGTGGACGACCTCGCGCTCGTAGGCGGGGCCCAGCTCGCGTGCCAGCTCGCGGGTCGAACGCCCGAGCAGTTGGGGCAGCTCCCTGGCGTCGAAGTTCACCAGTCCCCGCGCCACCGCGTGCCCCGCCCGGTCCCGCAGCTCCACCGGGTCCCCGGCGCTGAACTCGCCGGTGACGGCGGCGATCCCGGCCGGCAGCAGGGAGCTGTGCCGCTCGACCACCGCGCGCACCGCGCCGTCGTCCAGGGTGAGGGAGCCCTGCGGGGTGGAGGCGTGCTGGAGCCAGAGCAGCCGGCCCGCCGAGCGCTTGCCGGTGGGGTGGAAGCAGGTGCCGGTGTCGCCGCCCGCGAGGGCGTCGGCGGCGTGCACGGCGTTGGTGAGCACCACGGGGATGCCCGCGGCGGCCGCGATCCGGGCGGCCTCGACCTTGGTGACCATGCCCCCGGTGCCGACGCCCGCCTTGCCCGCGCTGCCGATCTCGACCCCGTCGAGGTCGGCCGGGCCGCGCACCTCGGCGATGCGGGAGGTGCCGGGGCGGGCGGGGTCGCCGTCGTAGACGCCGTCGATGTCGGAGAGGAGGACCAGCAGGTCGGCGTGGACGAGGTGGGCGACGAGGGCGGCGAGGCGGTCGTTGTCGCCGAAGCGGATCTCGTCGGTGGCGACGGTGTCGTTCTCGTTGACGACCGGGAAGGCGCCCATCGCCAGCAGCTTGTCCAGGGTGCGGGAGGCGTTGCGGTGGTGGGCGCGGCGGCTCATGTCGTCGCTGGTGAGCAGGACTTGGCCGACGCGGACGCCGTAGCGGGCGAAGGAGGCGGTGTACCGGGCGACCAGCAGGCCCTGGCCGACGCTGGCGGCGGCCTGCTGGCGGGCGAGGTCCTTGGGGCGGCGGTCCAGGCCGAGCGGGGCGAGTCCGGCGGCGATGGCACCGGAGGAGACCAGCACGATCTCCTTCTCCCCGCCGCCGCGCACCTTCGCCAGTACGTCGACCAGCGCGTCCACGCGGTCCGCGTCGAGCCCGCCGGCGGCGGTGGTCAGCGAGGAGGACCCCACCTTGACGACGATCCGCCGGGCGTCCCCCACGGTCTGCCTTGCGCTTGCCACCTTGCCCGCTTCTCCTCTCGCCCTGTCACCCCGGTCCGTGTGCCCGCAATCTACGGGAATGCCGGTGGCCGGTGCATACGGGTTTCAGCAGGCGGACGGCGGGTGCGGTGAAGGTACGGCGTGCGGGCGGGGCACGTTCTGCGACCATGGAGCCCATGCGAAAAGGCGGTGCGGTGCGAGCGGTTGCGGCTGCGGTGGGCGGGGCGTTGCTCGTCCTCGGGGCGACGGGGTGCGGGGGTCCGGAGAAGAAGGACTCGGCTTCCGCGCCGGCCCGGGAGGACAGAAAGGCCCCGGAGGCCGGCCTGAAGCGGGTGCCCGGCGTCGGTGACCGGCTGTGGAAGCGCGTGCCGGAGGAGTCCCGGCAGGTGCTGGTCGTCTCCGGCGAGGGGCGGAACTCGGCCGACTCGCACGCGGCGCTGTACACGAAGCAGGGGTCGACCTGGACGCGGGAGCGCGCCTGGGACACCCACAACGGCCGCAAGGGCTGGACGACCGACCACCACGAGGGCGATCTGCGCAGCCCCGTCGGGGTGTTCACCCTCAGCGACGCCGGCGGGGTGCTGGCCCAGCCGGAGGCCAGGCTGCCCTACACCGAGTCGGCCGCCTTCCAGGCGCCGCGCTACTGGAAGAAGTCGTACTGGCACGACTTCGACCTCGTCATCGCCATCGACTACAACCGCGTCAAGGGCACCCCGCCCAACGACCAGACGCGCCCGCAGGGGCAGTCCAAGGGCGGCGGCATCTGGCTGCACATGGACCACGGCAGCGGTACGTCGGCGTGCGTGAGCCAGTCGAAGGCCGACATGGAGTACCTGCTGCGCACGCTGGACCCGAAGCGGCATCCGGTCGTGGTGATGGGCGATGCGGCGGATCTGAAGGGGTGAATCCGCGGGTGGGAACACGATGAAGCGCCGGTGCGCATGTCCGCACCGGCGCTTCTCGCTGTCCGGGATCAGCCGTGGCGGTGGCGCCAGCCCTGCCAGGCGGAGTCGATCATCTCGTCCAGGCCGTGCCGGGCCGTCCAGCCCAGCTCGGCGTGGATGCGGTCGGCGGCGGCCACCACGCGGGCGGGGTCGCCGGCACGGCGCTCGGTGACCTGGGGGGTGACGTCCTCGTTGCCGGTGGTCTTGAGGATGCGGTCCACCATCTCGCGGACCGAACTGCCCTCGCCCCGGCCGATGTTGAGGACCAGCGACGTGCCCTCGGGGGCCTCGCGCAGCCGGACGGCGGCGGCCTGGTGGGCGGAGGCGATGTCCTGGACGTGGATGTAGTCCCGTACGCAGGTGCCGTCCTCGGTGGCGTAGTCGTCGCCGAAGATGCGGGGGGCCTCGGACGCCTCCAGGCGCTCGAAGACCATGGGGATGAGGTTGAACACGCCCTCGTCGGAGAGTTCGGGCGCGGCCGCTCCGGCGACGTTGAAGTAGCGCAGGCTGACGGCGCGCAGGCCGTGGGCGCGGGCGGCGGCCGCGATGAGCCACTCACCGACGAGCTTGGTCTCCCCGTAGGGGCTCATCGGGGCGCACGGGGTGTCCTCGGTCACGAGGTCGACGTCGGGCATGCCGTAGACCGCGGCGGAGGAGGAGAAGACGACCCGCTCCACCCCGGTGGCCGTCATGGCGGCGAGCAGGGTCTGCAGGCCCGTCACGTTCTCGCGGTAGTAGTGGAGCGGGCGCTCGACCGACTCCCCCACCTGCTTCTTGGCGGCGATGTGCACCACGCCGGTCACGCCGTGCTCGCGCAGGGTGTTCTCGAGCAGTTCCTGGTCCAGCACGCTGCCCACGACCAGCGGAACCCCGGCGGGGACCCGGTCGGCACTGCCCGTCGACAGGTCGTCGTACACGACGACGCTCTCGCCGCCCGCCGTCATCGCGCGCACCACGTGCGAGCCGATGTACCCGGCGCCTCCCGTGATCAGCCAGCTCATTCCAGGGCCTCCTCGAAGTTCCTTACCGGCAGCAGACTCCTTGATGGTCCGGGGAAAATCGAATCCGACATCCCGTGACGGACATTCCGAAAGGGGACGTGAGTGGAGATATGAGATGGACCACGTCGCCCGGCGGAAAGGAGCGATTCGCGCTGCGGGAGCGTCCTTGTACTCTGTGGCGGCGGCACGATTGGGCCCGTCGGCGGACAGAGTTCACTCAGAGTTCACTCCGGTCCCGGCCCACACTCACGTGATCGGTTCTCGGAACAGGTTGTAAAGGATGCCCAAACTCTCTCTCGTCGTCCCTGCGTACAAGGTGCAGGCGTACCTCGCGGAGTGCCTCGACTCGATCCTCGAACAGGACTTTCCGGACTTCGAGGTCATCGCCGTCGACGACTGTTCCCCGGATGCCTCGGGCGCCATTCTCGATGAGTACGCCGAGCGTGACCCCCGTATTCACGTGATTCACCTCACGGAGAACGTGGGCCTCGGCCGTGCGCGCAACGCGGGCATGGAAAAGGCGACGGGTGAGTACCTCCTGTTCCTCGACAGCGACGACACCCTCACCGAGGGCGCGCTGCGGGCGATAGCCGGGCGGCTCGAGGCCGCCGGTGACCCGGAGATACTCGTCTACGACTACGCGCGCAGCTACTGGGACGGCAGGGTCCGCCCGAACATGCGCGCCGCCCTGCTCCGCCCCGACGGCCCGGAGTCCTTCCCGCTGTCCGGGCGTCCGCAGTTGCTGGACCTGCTCCAGATCGTCTGGAACAAGGCGTACCGCCGCGACTTCGTCCTGCGCATGGGCCTGAGCTTCCCGCCCGGCTACTACGAGGACGCCCCCTGGACGTTCTGCTCGATGATCAGCGCCGAGCACATCGCCGTGCTGGACCGGGTCTGCGTGATGTACCGCCAGCGCCGCGAGGGCGGCAACATCCTCAAGACGGTCAGCCGCAAGCACTTCGACGTCTTCGACCAGTACGCGCGCATCTTCGACTTCCTGGACGCGCACCCCGAACTCGACCAGTGGCGCGGGCCGTTGTTCCGCAAGATGGTCGACCACTACCTGACCGTCCTCACCAAGCCCGGCCGGCTGCCGCAGAACGCGCGGGCCGAGTTCTTCCGCCGCGCCTCCGCCGACTACCGCGCGCGCCTGCCCAAGGGCTTCGCCCGGCCCGGCGGCAACCTCGGCCACAAGTACGCGATGCTGGAGCGGGGTTCGTACCTCACGATGGCGAGCGCGCTGGGCGCGGTGAAGCTCCGCCAGGCGGTCCGCCGCCGGGCCCGCACCACCCTGAACCAGTCCAAGCGCAACGCGATGGGCGTGTTCTACCAGTCGCAGCTCAAGCTGCCGCTGGACGAGAACCTGGCGTTGTTCTCCGCCTACTGGAGCCGCAGCGTCTCCTGCAACCCGGCGGCCATCGACGCCGAACTCGCCCGGCTGGCACCGCAGGTGCGCCGGGTGTGGGCGGTCCAGGCCGACGCGGTGGACCGGGTGCCGGCCGGACACGAGTTCGTGCGGGTCGGCTCGCGCGAGTACTGGTCGGTGCTGGCTCGCGCCAAGTACCTCGTGAACAACGTGAACTTCGCGGACAGCGTGGTCAAGCGCGAGGGCCAGATCCACCTCCAGACCCATCACGGCACCCCGCTGAAGACCATGGGCCTGGACCAGCGCAAGTACCCGGCGTCCACCAACATGAGCTTCGACAAGCTCCTGGAGCGCTGCGACCGCTGGGACTTCAGCCTCAGCTCCAACCGGTTCTCCACCACGGTGTGGGAGCGGGTCTACCCCTGCTCGTACGTCTCGCTGGAGACCGGCTACCCGCGCAACGACATCCTCGTCAACGCCACCGCCGAGGACGTGCGCCGGGCCCGCGCCTCACTCGAACTCGCCGACGGCACGCGGGCGTTCCTCTACATGCCGACCCACCGCGAGTACCAGGCCGGCTTCACCCCCAGCCTCGACCTGGTCCGGCTCGCCGACGAACTCGGCCCGGACGTCACGCTGATGGTGCGCGGCCACTACTTCTACGGCAACTCCCCCCACGTGGAGGAGCTGCGCCGCAGCGGCCGTATCGTCGACGTCTCGGGGCACCCGCGCGTGGAGGAGCTGTACCTCGCCGCGGACGCCCTGATCACGGACTACTCCTCCGCGATGTTCGACTACGCGGTGCTGGACCGGCCCGTCATCATCTACGCCTCCGACTGGGACATCTACTCGGCGGTGCGCGGCACCTACTTCAACCTGATGGAGGAGCCGCCCGGCGCGGTGGCCACCTCGCAGGCGGAGCTGATCAGGCTCCTCGAATCGGGCGAGTACGACGGGCCGGAGGCGGCCCGCTACCGTGACCGGTTCCGCAGGCGCTACTGCGAATTCGACGACGGCCACGCGGCCGAGCGGGTGGTGCGCCGGGTCTTCCTCGGCGAGGAGGACATGCTGCCCCTCGTCCCGTTCGCCGACCGCCACCACGCACCGACTCCCCCGCAGGCGCTCGAACCGCTCGAGCGGGCCTGACCACTCATGAGGAGAGACAACCCGACCATGGCCCCTCGGCTCAGTGTGATCGTCCCCATCTACAACGTGGAGCGCTACCTGCCCGCCTGCCTCGACTCGCTGGCGGCGCAGACCTTCCAGGACCTCGAGGTCCTGATGGTCGACGACGGTTCGCCCGACGACTCGGCCGCGATAGCCGCCGAGTACGCGGCCCGCGACGAGCGGTTCCACCTCATCCGCAAGGAGAACGCCGGCCTCGGCGCGGCCCGCAACACGGGCATCGCGCACATGTCCGCCGACGCGGAGTACCTGACCTTCGTCGACAGTGACGACGTCATCCCGCCGGACGCCTACCGGCTGATGGTGAGCAGCCTGGACGAGACCGGCTCGGACTTCGCCACCGGCAACGTCTTCCACCTCAAGGGCGAGCGCTCCTGGCAGGTGCCGCTGCTGAGGATGCTGGCCGGCGAGGCCCGCAAGCGCACCCACATCTCGAAGATCCCGAAGCTGGTCGCCGACCGCATCGCCTGCAACAAGGTCTTCCGCCGGACCTTCTGGGAGGGCCAGGGCTTCTCCTTCCCCGAGGGCATCCTGCACGAGGACATCCCGGTGGTGCTCCCGGCGCACTACAAGGCCGAGGCGATCGACATCATCGGCGAGCCGACCTACTACTGGCGGCTGCGCGAGGGCGAGTCGGCCCCGTCGATCACCCAGCGCCGCCGGGAGCCGCAGGCCATCCGCGACCGGGTCACCGCGGTCAGCATGGTCAGCGACTACCTCGCCCAGCAGCCCGGCGCCGAGTTCGCCGAGTACAAGCGCCAGTACGACGACCGCGTGCTCCGCGACGACCTCCGCCTGTTCCTGCGGGTGGTGCCGGACGCGACCGCCGAGTTCCACGAGGCGTTCCTGGAGGCGACCAACCGCTTCCTCGACACCATCGACCCGAAGATCGTCATGGCGCTGCCGACGGACCTGCGCGTCCAGTGGCTGCTGGTGCGCAAGCACGCCATGCCCGAGCTGATCGCCCTGCTGGCCTCCCAGCGCCGCAAGGACCCGGTCGAGGTCTCCGGCACCTTCCGCAAGTACGCCAGCTTCCGCACGCTGGAGGAGAGCGGCTTCGAGCTGCCCAAGGCGGCGCTGCGCATCGACGGCGACCTCGGCCTGCGCGCCCCGCTGCGCGCGGCGACCTGGCGCAACGGCAAGCTGCTGCTGTCCGGCGACGCCTACATCGACAAGATCGACATGTCGGCGAAGCGGAGCAGCCTGAAGGTCCTCCAGCTCAAGCGGTCCGGTTCGCGCCAGCGCATGTTCCTCCCCGCGAAGAACGTCTACCGCCCGGAGACCACCACCGACTCCGGCCAGAAGCGCTACAACTACGACTGGGCCGGCTGGGAGCTGGAGCTGGACCCGGCCAAGCTGCGCAAGGGCGGCGCCTGGCGCGAGGGCCTGTGGCACGTCGGCATCAACGTCTACGCCTCCGGCCTGGTGCGCCGCAGCGCGGTGTGGGCGCGCGGCGGCTCGGCGGCCAACTTCGCGCCGTACCAGTGGCTCGACGACGACTTCCGGATGCTGCCGGTCGTGGAGCGCGGCGCGCTCAAGCTGCGCGTGGAGAAGGTGCGCGCGCTGATCACCGACCGCCGGCTCACCGCGGACTCGGTCGAGATCGACGGCGAGCTGCGCACCGACCTGAAGTCCGGCGAGACGCTGTCGCTGCGGCTGACCAACGCCAAGAGCGGCGAGGTCCGCTGGTACCCGATCGACGTCGGCCGCGCGGGGACGCGCACCACGTTCCAGAGCCGGGTGCCACTGGCCGACGTGGTGCTGCTGGCCAGCGAGGACGTCGACGACCACGCCCAGCCCGAGCGCCGGCTGTGGAGTGTCGCGCTGCTGGCCAAGTCCCCGGACGGGACGCAGCGCCAGTTCGGCAGTGTCATGAGCGAGGGCCTCGCGGACCTCTCCGCCGACGTGCCCGAGTCCTTCGGCGCGGCCGGCGCCAACCGCGAGGTCGCCCTGATCTCCGGCAACAACGGCTATCTGAAGATCGTCGGCCGGGTGCGCCGGGCCGTGCTGACCTCGGTCGCCGTCCGGGAGGGCAGGATCGCCGTCGGCGGCCGTGCCTCGCGCGAGCTGATCGGCTCCGAGCTGGTGCTCAAGGCCAGCAACCGCTTCGACGAGCGCAAGGCGTCGGTGGACTGGGCGGACGACGGCACCTTCACCGTCTCCTTCGACCCGTCCGTGATGGGCGGCTCCGGCGGGGTCCCGCTGAAGGCCGGCCGCTGGAACCTGCTGCTGCGCAGCGAGAACGAGAGCGTGCCGGACGCCGAGTTCGTCATCGACCGGCTCGCCTCCGCGCAGTTCCCGCTCCACACCGAACTGGGCGGCCGCCGCTACTGGTTCGAGAGCCGCTGGGGCGACTTCCCGCAGCTCAACTGCCGCTCGGAGCTGACCGACCTGGAGCGCGGCCCGTACCGCATGCTCCAGCTGCGCCGCGAGGTGTACGAGCCCGGCCGCGAGCAGCCGCTGCGCGACCAGGTGTTCTTCCTCAGCTACAACGGCAAGCAGTACTCGGACAGCCCGCGTGCCATGCACGAGGAACTGCTGCGCCGGGGCAGCGACATGAAGTTCCTGTGGGCCGTGCGCGACGGCCAGGTGGTCCTGCCGCCCACCGCCGAGAAGGTCCGTATGTGGGGCCGGGAGTGGTTCGAGGCGCTGGCCACCTCGCGCTACATCGTCACCAACGGGCACCTGCCCGAGTGGGTGGAGCGCCGCCCCGGCCAGGTCATCGTGCAGACCTGGCACGGCACCATGCTGAAGAAGATCGGTCACGACATCGAGACCCTCTACTTCGACCGCGAGTACCAGAACCGGCTGGCACTGGAGGCGAAGAACTGGAGCCTGCTGGTCTCCTCCAACCGCTTCTCCACGCCGATCCTCAAGCGCGCCTTCTCCTACGACGGTGAGATCCAGGAGGCGGGCTACCCCCGCAACGACTACCTGTACTCCCCGGACAAGGACAAGATCGCGGCGAAGGTCCGGGAGTCGCTGGGCATCCCGAAGGACAAGAAGGTCGTGCTGTACGCGCCGACCTGGCGCGACGACCAGTCGCACAGCGCCGGCCAGTACCTGTTCGACCTGCGGATCGACCTGGAGGACGCGCGCCGCCGCCTCGGCGACGACCACGTGCTGCTGATCCGCCGCCACTCCAACGTGGTCGACGCGGTGCCCGGGGCGGGCAACGGCTTCGTCTTCGACGCCTCGGAGTACCCGGACATCGCCGACCTGTACCTGGCGGCGGACATCATGATCACTGACTACTCGTCCGTGATGTTCGACTACGCCCACCTCAAGCGGCCGATGCTCTTCTTCACGTACGACCTGGAGCACTACCGCGACAAGCTGCGCGGGTTCTACTTCGACTTCGAGAAGGACTCGCCCGGTCCGCTGATCGACAACTCCGAGGACCTGGTGAGCGCGATCCGCGACATCGACACGGTGTCCGCGGAGTACCAGGAGCGGTTCGACCGCTTCCACCACCTGTTCTGCGACCTGGACGACGGCCACGCCTCGGCGCGGGTCGTGGACCGGATGCTGGAGCAGGCCAAGGAGATCTGAGCCGGAGCGCGTCAAGGGGCCGGGCCCGGAGGGAATGTCCTCCGGGCCCGGCCCCCTTTGTCGTCCCGGTGGGCCCTGTCGTCCCGGTGGGCTCAGAGGCGGACGGTCTTCACCGCGAACTGGCCGGTCAGGGTGAAGTAGGGCCGCAGCTCGGTCTCCCGGCGGCGGACCTCCGGCTTCGGCCGCGGGGCAGGCTTCAGCACCCGCCTGGCCTCCCGGAGGGCACGCTCGCCCAGGGAGAAGGAGCGCTCCTGGAGGGCGCCGGCCACGGCCTCCTCGGTGACGAGCACCGGCCTGGGCAGCACGAACACGTCGATCGGGCTGAGCACGTCGGTGGCCAGCTTCGCCAGCGCCACCCGCTCGGCACCGGCCGCCGGGCGCACCCAGAAGTCCCAGACGATCTCCGAGCCCGCCCCGCCGGTGTGCTCCTCCGCCAGGGCCGCGCAGTCCACGACGGCGGTGACGGTGCCGTCCCCCGCGTCCTGGAGCGGGAAGGACAGCACGCGCTTCTTGTCGCGCCGGTGCACCGCCTCCAGCACCGCGCCCTCGCCGGCCTTCGCGCCCCACAGGCCGGCCCGAAGGCGCAGGGTCCGCTCGTCGACCTCGACGGTCCCGGCCTCGGCGTGGATCGCGCGCAGCACGCTGCGCACCCGCAGCCGGCCCTCCTGGTCCCGGTGGGGCAGCAGTAGCGCGAGCGACGGGCCCTCGGTGCGGGGCAGTTCGACCGCGAGGAGGTCCCGCGTGTCGCAGCCGTAGCCGTCGGCGAACAGCGGCACCTCGGCGCCCGCCGGGGTGGCCAGGGCCAACTGCCAGGTGCCCTGCGGGAGTCCGCCGTCCCAGGGCACGAGCGCGTCGCCGCCGGGGGTCAGTGCGAACCGGCGCTCCTCGGGGGCCTTGCCCTCCTTGCGCAGCACCAGCTCGGCACCCTCGGCGCCGGCGGGCAGCGTGCCCACGGCGATGTGCAGGCTCCCCCGGTCGTCGGCCCGTACGGTGACGTCACGGGGCAGCTCCTTGCGGGCGTACGCCTGCGCGAGGATCTCCTCGAACCGCTCCCGGCTCGCCGTCTCCTGGAAGCGCTCGGCGCCGGTCACCGCGGCCTCGGCCATCTTCAGCCGCAGCTCGTCGTCCCGGACCAGCCGCAGTATGGCCTCCGCCATGGCGTCCACGTCGCCGGACGGCACGATGAAACCGTCCTCACCGTCGGTGAGGATGTTGCGCGGGCCGTGGTCGGCGTCCGTGCTGACGACGGGCAGTCCCGCCGCCATGGCCTCCACGATGACGTTGCCGAACGCCTCCCGCTTGGAAGGAAGCACGAAGAGCGAGCCCTTGCCGAACTCGGGCGTCACCGGCGCGGCCGGACCCATCAGCAACACATGGTTGGACAGACCGAGTTCGTGGATACGGGCCCGCAGGCGGGCCTTCTCGGCACCGCTGCCGTAGATCCGCAGCGTCCAGTCCGGGGCCTCGGCGTGCACCTGCGCGAACGCCTCGACGAGCAGCGCGTGGTTCTTGTTGCCGGTGAGATGGCCCGCGGAGATGACGACCTTGTTGGTGCCGCGCGAGCGGACCGGCGCGGCCGGCACGCAGTTGGGCATCACCGCGAGCCGGTCGCGGACGCCGGGCACCTGCCCGGCGATGCTGTCGGTCTCCTCGGGGGTGAGCGCGGTCAGCGCGTCCAGGTGGAGATAGGCGGGGAAGAGCTTCTTCTTCACGTCGTCGGCGTAGATGAGCGGCATCGAGTGCTCCTGGGCGACCCGCAGAAAGTCCCCCCGGGCGTGCGCCAGCAGCACGGTGATGCGCGGGTTGGAGCTCACCACCACGTCCGCGTCGGTGGTGGCGAGGTAGTCCAGCAGCCGCAGTTCGGCCAGCCGGCTGACCACCGGCTTCTCGACCCCTGCGTTCGGCGGGTAGACCAGCGTGAACCGGTCGGCCAGCGGATCGTCCAGGTCCGAGACCGGCGAGTGAGGGCGCAGGTCGGTCAGGGCCCGGACCGTCACCCGCGGGTCCAGCGGGAAGTACGACTCGTCGCGGACCTTGCGCAGCGCGACGATCTCGACCTCGTGCCTCTCGGCGAGCGCCCCGGCGAGGTTCTGGGTCGCGCTCACCACCCCGCCCATGTGGCACAGGTCGCGGACCAGGAATGCGATCTTCACTGTGTGCTCTTCCCCCATGGCGCCTGAGCGCCTCCCGTGTTCCAAGTCTGGTGACTAGACGGGGGGATGCGGTAAAAGGTTGTTCGCCAAGAGGCCATATGTCGGTCACTTGCCCGCGCCGGGCGCAACGCGAAGGCCGGGGGCGGCACCGGAAACCCTCTTCAGAGGGGGATTCCGGCGCCGCCTTCCCGGCCCAGTGGCTGACCTTCGCGTCCTAGAAGGGCTCGAAGTCGTCGAACTCCTTCTGCGCCTCGTCGCGTTCGGCCTGGCGGTCCCTGCGGCGCTGGGCCGCCGGGCGCTCCTCCTCGAAGCGGTGGTCCTCGCCTCGGCGGCCGAGCATCTCGGCGCCGGCGGTGACGGTGGGCTCCCAGTCGAAGACGACCGCGTTCTCCTCGGGGCCGATGGCGACGGCGTCGCCCGCACGGGCGCCCGCCTTCGTCAGCCGGTCCTCGACGCCGAGGCGGTTGAGGCGGTCGGCGAGGTAGCCGACGGCCTCGTCGTTGTTGAAGTCGGTCTGGCGCACCCAGCGCTCCGGCTTCTCGCCGCGCACCCGGTAGACCGGCTCGCCTTCGAGTTCCTCGCGGGTGACGGTGAAGCCCGCGTCGTCCACGGCCTTGGGCCGGATGACGATGCGCGTCGCCTCCTCCTGCGGCTTGGCGGCACGCGCCTGGCCGACCAGGTCACCGAGGGCGTAGGTCAGCTCGCGCAGACCGGTGTGGGCCACCGCGGAGACCTCGAAGACACGGTAGCCGCGCGCCTCCAGGTCGGGGCGGACCATCTCGGCGAGGTCCTTGCCGTCGGGCACGTCGATCTTGTTGAGGACGACGATGCGGGGCCGGTCCTCCAGACCGCCGTAGCTGCGCAGTTCCTCCTCGATGATGTCGAGGTCGGAGAGCGGGTCGCGGTCGGACTCCAGCGTGGCGGTGTCCAGCACGTGCACCAGCACCGAGCAGCGCTCCACGTGGCGCAGGAACTCGAGTCCCAGGCCCTTGCCCTGGCTGGCGCCGGGGATGAGACCCGGCACGTCGGCGATGGTGTAGACGGTCGAACCGGCGGTCACCACACCGAGGTTGGGGACCAGGGTGGTGAAGGGGTAGTCCGCGATCTTCGGCTTGGCAGCGCTGAGCACCGAGATCAGCGAGGACTTGCCCGCGCTCGGGTAGCCGACCAGGGCCACGTCGGCGACGGTCTTCAGCTCCAGGACCACGTCCTGGAGGTCACCGGGCTCGCCGAGCAGCGCGAAGCCGGGGGCCTTGCGGCGGGCGCTGGCGAGCGCCGCGTTGCCGAGGCCGCCCCGGCCGCCCTGTGCGGCGACGTAGGAGGTGCCGTGCCCGATGAGGTCGGCCAGCACATTGCCGGCCTTGTCCAGGACGACCGTGCCGTCGGGGACGGGGAGGACCAGGTCCTGGCCGTCCTTGCCGGAGCGGTGGCCGCCCTCGCCGGGCTTGCCGTTGGTGGCCTTGCGGTGCGGGGAGTGGTGGTAGTCGAGCAGCGTGGTCACGGACTGGTCGACGGTCAGGATGACGTCGCCGCCCCGCCCGCCGTTGCCGCCGTCGGGACCGCCCAGCGGCTTGAACTTCTCACGGTGGACGGAGGCACAGCCGTGGCCTCCGTTACCCGCGGCGACATGCAGTTCGACGCGGTCCACGAAGGTGGTCATGGTTCGGTGCCTCCAGAAAAGTACGGGTAATACCTATGTCAACACGCGAAAGGCGGACCCGCCTTCCCGACCGGGAAGTGAGGTCCGCCTCGCGCAGCTTTTACGCTCGCGGCCGTGAATCAGGGATTCAGGCGACCGGAACGATGTTCACGACCTTGCGGCCGCGGTGGGTGCCGAACTCCACCGCACCGGGCTGGAGGGCGAACAGCGTGTCGTCGCCGCCACGGCCGACGCCGGCGCCGGGGTGGAAGTGGGTGCCGCGCTGGCGGATGAGGATCTCACCAGCGCTGACGACCTGACCGCCGAAGCGCTTCACGCCGAGCCGCTGGGCATTGGAGTCGCGACCGTTCCGGGTGGACGATGCGCCCTTCTTGTGTGCCATGTCTTCTCAGTCCCTTACTTCGCAGCCGCGGGGATCTCAGTGACCTTGATCGCCGTGTACTGCTGGCGGTGGCCCTGACGACGGCGGTAGCCGGTCTTGTTCTTGTAGCGCAGAATGTCGATCTTCTGGCCCTTGTGGTGGTCCACGACCTCGGCCTGGACCTTGATGCCGGCCAGCACCCACGGGTCGCTGGTCACGGAGTCACCGTCGACAACGAGCAGGGTCGAGAGCTCGACCGTGTCGCCAACATTGGCCGTGGAAATCTTGTCAACCTCAACGATGTCGCCGACAGCAACCTTGTGCTGGCGACCACCGCTGCGCACGATGGCGTACACGCGGATCTCACTTTCGCTCGAAGGACGGCACCCCCGCAGGCCAGCCGGACCGGCAGAACACCATGAACGACCTCTCCCGACCGCACCCAGGCGACCGGGAGGAGAAGGTTTACGGGGATGTGGCGCGTTCAAATGACACGCCGACGGTCAAGAGTACGGGGGCGTCCCGTACGGGTCAAACCGGGCTCTGATCAGCGCTCCAGCGAGGCCGTGTAGTCGGCGTACGCCTGCCTGATCCGGTCCGGGGACAGGTCCAGGTGCTCCAGAATCGTGTACCGGCCGGGCCGGGTCTCCGGTGCGAACTCCACGGCCCGGACGAACTCGTCCACGGTGAACCCGATCTCCTCGGCCAGCACCGGCAGCCCGTGCCTGCGCAGCGAGGCGGCCATGAGGAACGAGCCCTCGTGGTCGCCGCGCAGATGCATGGCGAAGGCGGCGCCGAGGCCGACCTGCTCGCCGTGGCTGGCGGCACGCTTGGGGAAGAGCAGGTCGAGCGCGTGGCTGATCTCGTGGCAGGCGCCGGAGGACGGGCGGGTGTGGCCGGCGATCGACATGGCGATGCCGGACAGCACGAGACCCTCGGCGAGCACCGCGAGGAACGCGTCGTCGCCGCAGCCGCCGGGGTGCCGGAGCACCGCCTCGCCCGCCTGGCGGGCCATGGCGGCGGCGAGACCGTCGATCTTCTCGCCGTTGACCCGGTTGGCCAGCTCCCAGTCCGCGACGGCCGAGATGTTCGACACCGCGTCCCCGATCCCCGAGCGCACGAAGCGCACCGGGGTCTCGCGGATGATGTCGGTGTCGATCAGCAGCGCGATGGGCGTCGGCACCCCGTACGAACCCCGGCCCGCGTCGTTGTCCAGGATGGACACCGGCGAGCAGATGCCGTCGTGGGACAGGTTGGTGGCGACCGCGACCAGCGGCAGGCCGATGCGGGCCGCCGCGTACTTGGCGCAGTCGATGACCTTCCCGCCGCCGAGCCCGACCACGGCGTCGTAGCGGCCGGACTTCATCTCGTCCGCGAGGCGCACGGCGTCGTCGAGGGTGCCGCCGCCGACCTCGTACCAGGTCGCGCCCGGCAGCTGGGGGGCGACCCGCTCGCGCAGCCGGGCGCCGGAGCCGCCGCTGACGGCGACGGCCAGGCGGCCGGAGTGCGAGATGCGCTGGTCGGCGAGGATGCTCGCCAGGTCGGCGAGGGCACCCGGGCGGATGTCGACGACGACCGGCGAGGGGATGAGCCGGGTCAGTATCGGCACGCGATCTCCCGTCCCTTGGCGAGGTCGTCGTGATTGTCGATCTCGACCCAGGAGACGTCACCGATGGGCTGGACGTCGATCCGGAAGCCGCGGTCGACCAGCTCCTGGTACCCGTCCTCGTAGTAGAGCTGCGGGTCGCGCTCGAAGGTGGCGCGCAGCGCGTCGGCCAGCTCCTCGGCCG
>NZ_MUNH01000108.1:0-18763 GCF_002154615.1 Streptomyces recifensis | reverse complement strand
AGCGAGAAGGGCCCCGGCCGGTCGGCCGGGGCCCTTCTCGCTGCTCTGCGGGTTACGCGGTCTTCTGCTCGCCCTGGCCGCGCCCGCGGGAGTCCCTCGGGATCAGCGTCGGGTTGACGTTGGAGTGCACCACGTCGGCGGTGATGACCACGCGGGCCACGTCCTTGCGGGACGGCACCTCGTACATCACCGACATCAGGACCTCCTCCATGATGGCGCGCAGGCCGCGCGCGCCGGTCTGGCGGAGGATGGCCTGGTCCGCGATGGCCTCCAGCGCCTCGCGCTCGAAGTCCAGCTCCACGCCGTCGAGTTCGAAGAGGCGCTGGTACTGCTTGACCAGGGCGTTGCGCGGCTCGACCAGGATCTTGAGCAGGGCCTCGCGGTCGAGGTTGTGCACCGAGGTGATGACCGGGAGACGGCCGATGAACTCGGGGATCATCCCGAACTTCACCAGGTCCTCCGGCATGATGTCCTCGAAGATGTCCTTGGCCGCCAGCTCGCGCTTGGAGCGGATCGTGGCGCCGAAGCCGATGCCCTTGGCACCCGCCCGGGCCTCGATGATCTTCTCCAGGCCGGCGAAGGCACCGCCCACGATGAACAGCACGTTCGTCGTGTCGATCTGGATGAACTCCTGGTGCGGGTGCTTGCGCCCGCCCTGCGGCGGCACCGACGCGGTGGTGCCCTCGAGGATCTTCAGCAGCGCCTGCTGGACGCCCTCGCCGCTCACATCGCGGGTGATCGACGGGTTTTCGCTCTTCCGGGCGACCTTGTCGATCTCGTCGATGTAGATGATGCCCGTCTCGGCCTTCTTGACGTCGTAGTCGGCGGCCTGGATGAGCTTCAGCAGGATGTTCTCGACGTCCTCGCCGACATAGCCCGCCTCGGTCAGCGCGGTGGCGTCCGCGATGGCGAAGGGGACGTTGAGCATGCGGGCCAGGGTCTGGGCCAGCAGCGTCTTGCCGGAGCCGGTGGGGCCGAGCAGGAGGATGTTGGACTTGGCCAACTCGATGGCGTCCTCGCGGCCTTGGCCGCCGCCGTTCTCGCCGGCCTGGACGCGCTTGTAGTGGTTGTACACCGCGACGGAGAGGGCCTTCTTGGCCGCTTCCTGGCCGACCACGTAGCTCTCGAGGAACTCGTAGATCTCGCGGGGCTTGGGAAGTTCCTCCCAGCGCACCTCGCTGGTCTCCGCGAGCTCTTCCTCGATGATCTCGTTGCAGAGATCGATGCATTCGTCGCAGATGTACACACCGGGACCTGCGATGAGCTTCTTGACCTGCTTCTGGCTCTTGCCGCAGAACGAGCACTTGAGCAGATCGCCGCCGTCACCGATGCGTGCCACGGTGTGCTTCCCCTTCGCCTGGGAGACGACTGGACACAGAACGGGTCCAACGACTCCTGGTGCTGCCTTATGTCGACGGTACCTTGCCGGGCCCCGTGTTCGGGCCCCCCTTGGCAGGGTTCACTTTGACGTGCACCCTGCCAAGAGGGCCCGGAAGTGCGCAACCTCGGTCAGCGGACCGCTTCGTTGTTCATCTTGCGGGTGGAGATGATCTGGTCGACGAGGCCGTACTGGAGCGCCTCCTCGGCCGTGAGGATCTTGTCGCGCTCGATGTCCTCGCGGATCTTGTCCAGCGGCTGGTTCGAGTGCTTCGCGAGCATGTCCTCGAGCTGCTCACGCATCCGGGTGAACTCCTTGGCGATGATCTCCAGGTCGGAGAGCTGACCGCGCCCGGTGGAGCCCGCCGGCTGGTGGATCAGCACGCGCGAGTTCGGCAGCGCCATGCGCTTGCCGGGGGTGCCGGCGGCGAGCAGGATGGCCGCGGCCGAGGCGGCCTGGCCCATGCACACCGTCTGGATGTCCGGCTTCACGAACTGCATGGTGTCGTAGATGGCCGTGAGGGCCGTCATGTCACCGCCGGGGCTGTTGATGTAGATCGAGATGTCCCGGTCGGGGTCCATCGACTCCAGGCACAGGAGCTGCGCCATGACGTCGTTGGCCGAGGCGTCGTCGATCTGGACGCCCAGGAAGATCACGCGCTCCTCGAAGAGCTTCGCGTACGGGTCGTACTCGCGGACGCCCTGGGAAGTGCGCTCGACGAAGCGCGGGATGATGTAACGGCTGTCGGGGCGGGGGCCCTCGTACATGCCGCTGGCGGCGCCGGGGAAGTTGCTCATGGGGTGTTCACCGTCCTGGTGGCGTGCTGGGAGCTGTCGGTGGCGTGCGTGCGGAGTGGCCGGTCAGGCGCCGGTGCCGCCGCCTCCCGGGACACCCGAGGCGTGCGTGATGATCTCGTCGATGAGACCGTACTCCTTGGCCTCCTCCGGGGTGAACCAGCGGTCGCGGTCGCCGTCGCGGATGATCGCTTCCACCGTCTGGCCGGAGTGCTCGGCGGTCAGCTCGGACATGCGCTTCTTCGTACGCAGCAGGTACTCGGCCTGGATCTTGATGTCCGAGACCGTACCGCCGAGGCCCGCGGAGCCCTGGTGCATCATGATGTCCGCGTGCGGCAGCGCGAAGCGCTTGCCGGGGGCGCCGCCGGTGAGCAGGAACTGGCCCATCGAGGCGGCCATGCCCATGGCGATGGTGACCACGTCGTTCGGGATGTACTGCATGGTGTCGTAGATCGCCATGCCGGCCGTCACCGAGCCGCCGGGGCTGTTGATGTAGAGGTAGATGTCCTTCTCGGGGTCGGCGGCGAGGAGGAGCAACTGGGCGGTGATCTTGTTGGCGATGTCGTCGTCGACCTGCTGGCCGAGGAAGATGATCCGCTCGCCCAGCAGCCGGTTGTAGACCTGGTCGCCGAGGCCACCACCGATGGAGGGCTCGCCGGCGGCGGTAGGCATCAGATTCGTCACGTATCCACCTGCTCGTCTTACGACGGCGCCGGGCCGTCTCACGTCGTCCTGCCGGGGGCTTGGCGGGGTCGGCTGACTCCCCTGCCCCCCGTATTCATGGACCCTAACGCTCTGGTCCCCCCGGTGAATCCCGTGGAAGCAGGTGTTCGCCGGGGGCGTAGTGCTGTGTGGTGATGCAGCAGGCCCCCGGAAGACTCGCTTCCGGGGGCCTGCTGTCACACGGACGTACCTCGGGGTCAGCCCTCGGTCTTCTCGTCGGCGGTCTCGGTGGCGTCGGTGACCTCGGTGGTCTCCTCGGTCTCCTCGTCCTCGTCGTCCAGGTCGACGATCTCGCCGTTGGTGTCCTTGACGGTGGCGGCCTCGACCACGACGGCCAGGGCCTTGCCGCGGGCGACCTCGCCGACGAGCAGCGGAACCTGGCCGCCCTCGACGACGGCCTGGGCGAACTGGTCGGGGGACATGCCGGAGGAGGCGGCGCGGCGCATGAGGTGCTCGGTGAGCTCCTCCTGGTTGACGCCCAGGTTCTCCTTCTTCACCAGCTCGTCGAGGACGAACTGGGTCTTGATGCCCTTGACCGCGGCCTCACGGGTCTCGGTCTCGAACTCCTCGGCGGTCTTGCCCTGGATCTCCAGGTACTTGTCGAGGGTCAGGCCCATCTGGCCGAGCTGGTGGTGCTCCAGGTTGTGCTTGCGGGTGTTGACCTCGTCCTCGAGGAGCTTCTCGGGGACGGGGACCTCGACGAGCTCGAGGAGCTTGTCGAGCACGCGCTCCTGGGCCTGGGTGGCCTGGTCGTACTGCTTCATGTTGGCCAGCCGCTTGGTGCTGTCGGCCTTCAGCTCGTCCAGGGTGTCGAACTCGGACGCGAGCTGCGCGAAGTCGTCGTCCAGCTCGGGCAGTTCGCGGGCGGCGACCTGGGTGACCTTGACGGTGACCTCGGCCTCGCGGCCGGCGGCGGAGCCGCCCTTCAGCTCGGAGGTGAAGGTGGCCTCCTCGCCGGCGGACAGGCCCTTGACGGCCTCGTCGATGCCGTCGAGCAGCTCGCCGGAACCGATGGTGTAGGACACGCCGCTGGCGATGCCGTCCTCCAGCACCTCGCCGTCGACCTTGGCCTCGAGGTCGATTGTCACGACGTCGCCGTCCTCGGCGGCACGCTCGACCGGGGAGGTCGAGGCGAAGCGCTCACGGAGCTGCTCGACGGACTTCTCGACGTCCTCGTCGCTGACCTCGATGGCGTCGACCTCGACCTCGATGCCGGAGTAGTCCGGGATCTCGAGGGCCGGGCGGATGTCGACCTCGGCGGTGAAGTTCAGCGTCTCGCCGTCCTTCAGCTCGGTGATGTCGACCTCGGGCTGGCCCAGCGGGGTCAGCTCGGCCTCGTTGACCGCTTCGGTGTAGAACTTCGGGAGCGCGTCGTTGACGGCCTCCTCGAGCACCGCACCACGACCGAACCGCTGGTCGATGACCCGGGCCGGGATCTTGCCCTTGCGGAAGCCCTTCACCGTGACCTGCTGGTTGATCTTCTGGTACGCCGCGTCGAGGCTGTCCTTGAGCTCCTCGAAGGGCACCTCGACAGTGAGCCGAACCCGAGTCGGGTTCAGGGTCTCCACGGCGCTCTTCACGGTTCGGTCTCCTTGTGGCTGACTTCTTGGGTTCTGCCGGAGCCAGACAGCCCCGGCGGATAGCCGCCCGGAGGAGTAGCAGGCCATGAGGCCGGACACACGGGCGCGCAGCTTGCATAGTAACCGCAGCCGGTCAGCGCCCCAAAAGGCGATCTTCACGACACCGTGAGCCAGTGGTCGGGGTGGCGGGATTTGAACCCACGGCCTTCCGCTCCCAAAGCGGACGCGCTACCAAGCTGCGCCACACCCCGTCTGGTGCGAGTCGTAGGGTACATGCCCCGGCCGGGCGCGTCGCCGCCTCGCGCGGGGCACCGGGTGCCGCGCCGGAAGCAGCCCGGCAGCAGCCCGGCGCACCGCCAGGTTCGCCCGCACGCCGGGGGCTCCGCTACGATGCCTCCAGTGCCGCGGTCACCGACGCGCGGTGCGCTCTCGCGGGCGTAGCTCAATGGTAGAGCCCTAGTCTTCCAAACTAGCTACGCGGGTTCGATTCCCGTCGCCCGCTCCACACGACTCAGGGGCCCGGCTGCCGTCACGGCGGCGCCGGGCCCCTGAGTCGTTCGCGCGGCCTCAGAAGCTGATGGAGTTGACCATCTCCGCTATCGAGTTGAGGAAGCGGCTGATGGAGGGCGCCATCCCGGTGGAGGCGAGGAAGAAGCCGAAGAGGATGGCCACGATGGCCGGGCCGGCCTTGATGTTCCCTCCCCGCATCAACACCACCAGGATGATCGCCAACAGCAGCACCACGGACAGTGAAATGGCCACAACTGATCACACCCTCGGTCGGTTCGCTCTCCCGGCCTGGAGGCACCGTGCAGCACACCTCCGCCAGAACCATCGTGCCACCAACCAGCCCTCTGTATGCGGCTAGTGACACATCGTCGGCCGGCCACTTCGGTGCGGCGCATGCCCCGGACGCCAATTCGACGCCTCACCAGGGCTGATGGCGACGGTAATTGCCCAACATCATTTCCATACCCACACATCGCCGTTCAGGCCGTCGGGGCGGGCAATTCGAATTGAGCCGGGGCCGGTCGACATGACCCAATTAGGATGGATGAATCGGGACATCGAGGGGCAAAGAAACGGCCCTATTGTGCCTGTCATCACCCCCATCCCGCAGGCAAGTCGGGCGATTTCCCGGGTACCTGAAGCCGATAAACGTGAATGACCTCGATGGTTTTACGGACTCACACACGCGAGGCTAGGGTGCCTGAGATGTTCGACGCCTCCCCGTCCCCCGGTCAGACCCGTGCGCCGACGCCCCCGGCTGCCCAGCCGGTGCCGGAGAGATCCACGAAGCGGCGCGACTCGTTCTTCGACAACGCCAAGTACCTGGCGATCGTGCTGGTGGCGATGGGGCACTCGTGGGAGGCGCTGTACGCCGACAGCCGCGTCCTGCGGTCGCTCTACATATTCGTGTACACCTTCCACATGCCGGCGTTCATCATCATCTCCGGCTACTTCTCGCGCAGTTTCGACATGCGCCCGGACCGGCTGAAGCGGCTGATCACCGGCGTCGCCGTGCCGTACGTCGTCTTCGAGACGGCCTACTCGCTCTTCCGCGACCACTTCGGCCAGGACGGCGAGAGGGGGATCACCCTGCTCGACCCGTACTTCCTGTCGTGGTTCCTGGCGGCGCTGTTCGTCTGGCGGCTGACCACCCCGCTGTGGAAGGTGGTGCGGTGGCCGCTGCCGCTGGCCCTGGCGATCGCCATGCTGGCGACCGTCTCCCCCGCGATCAGCAACGACCTGGACTTCCAGCGGCTGTTGCAGTTCCTGCCCTGCTTCGTGCTGGGGCTGTGCCTGAAGCCCGAGCACTTCCGGATGGTGCGGACGCGGGCGATGCGCATCGCCTCGGTGCCGGTCGTCGCGGGCGCGCTGGCCGTCGCGTGGCTCGTGGTGCCGCACCTCGACTTCGGCTGGTTCTACCGCCGGGACGCCGCCCAGGAGATGGGCGCCCCGTGGTGGACCGGCCCGCTGATGACACTGGCCCTGTTCGCCTGCTCGGTGGTGCTGACGGCCTGCTTCCTGGCCTGGGTGCCGGGGCGCCGGATGTGGTTCACCTCGCTGGGCGCGGGCACGATCTGCGGCTATCTGCTGCACGGCTTCGTCCTCAAGTACACCCGCTGGGAGGGCTGGTACGACGCCCACTGGCTGCACAGCCCGCTCGGCGCGCTGCTGGTGACCGCCTTCGCGGTCACCGTCGTCACCCTGCTCTGCACGGCTCCGGTACGCCGGGTGTTCCGGTGCGTGATGGAGCCGAAGATGGAGTGGGCGTTCAAGCAGGACCCCGCCCAGCAGGCGCGGGAACGTCAGCACGGCGGGCAGCGGCAGCCCGTACGGGAGAAGGCGGGCGTGTAGCGCCCCTCCCCTACTCCCCTTCCGGCCGGCCGAGAAGCGCGCGCATCCGCGTGTACTTCTCGGTCAGTCGCGTGCGGGTCGGCTCGTCCAGGACCGCGAGGCGGGCCGGGTCGGCGTTGTGGGCGAGGTCGGCGTGTTTGACCAGGGCGGCACCCGGCGTGGCGAGGATGCGGCGGGCGTACTCCTCGGGCGGCTCGCCGGGGCGTTTGGTGAGGGCGAGCACGATGGCCTTGGTGCGCGGGGTGAGGGCGGCGCCGTCGAGCCACTCCTCGGTGAGCGCGTCGTCCTCGACGGCGTCGTGCAGCCAGGCCGCCGCGATCTGTTCCTCGTCGCCCCCGCGTACCCGTACCCCCTCGGCGACGGCCGCGAGGTGTTCGGCGTACGGGCGGCCCGCCTTGTCGGTCTGGCCGGCGTGGGCGCGGCGGGCGAGGTCCTCGACCAGGGCCAGGGTGAGCGCAGTCATCGGCCCAGTCTCGCACCGGGGTTCAGCGGACGGGCGCGGATGCCTCGCGGCAGATCAGCAGCAGCGCGCGGTCGTCGTTGACGTCCTTGGCGACGGCCTCGATGAGGTGCCAGGCGGCGCCGTGGAAGCCGCCGGCGACATAGCGGTCGGCCTCACCGGTGAGGCGGTCGATGCCCTCGGCGATGTCCCGGTCGGAGGCCTCCACCAGACCGTCGGTGAAGAGCATCAGGACGTCTCCGGGCCTCAGGGTGCCCTTCGTCGAGTCGAACTGCCCCCCGTCGTACACCCCGAGGAGCGGGCCCTCGGCGGCCTTCTCCTCCCAGCGGCCGGTGCCCGCGCTGAGCTGGAGGCCCGGCGGGTGACCAGCGGAGTACAGCTCGTAGTCGCCGGAGTCGAGGTCGAGCACCAGGTGGATGGAGGTGGCGAAGCCCTCCTCCCAGTCCTGGCGGAGCAGATAGCCGTTGGCGGCGGGCAGGAAGGAGTGCGGGGGCAGCGAGCCGAGCAGGCCGCCGAAGGCGCCGGAGAGCAGCAGGGCGCGGGAACCGGCGTCCATGCCCTTGCCGGAGACGTCGGTGAGGACGACCTCCAGGGTGCGGCCCCCGTTGGTGCGGGCGGCGACGACGAAGTCACCGGAGAAGGACTGGCCGCCCGCCGGGCGCAGCGCCATCTCCTGGTGCCAGCCTCGCGGCAGCTTGGGCAACTCGCTCTGGGCGCGGATGCGTTCGCGGAGGTCGAAGAGCATGGTGCCGCCGCGCCGCCAGGGCACACCGACCCGGCTGCGGAACTGCGCGGTCAGCAGCCCGAAGAACCCGCAGGCGGCGACGACCAGCACGATGCCGGGGGTGACCCTGGAGGGTCCCTCGGTGTACGGGCCGAGTCGCACGGACTCCACGATGAGGGCGGCGGCGGCCGTGGCGTACAGCCCGAGGAGGCTGGCGGGGCGCAGCACCAGGCCGCCCGCGACGATCGGGATGACCAGGGTGGCCGGTGAGCACCAGACGGAGTTGGCCAGTGTGAGGGCCATGAGGACGGGAATGGTGAGGAGCAGGCCGACCAGGGCGATCCAGTCGGGGCCGTCGCCGCGGAAGTAGTCGACCGCGCTTCTGCGCAGCGCGACGCGGACCCGGTGCCACTGCATCTTCCACCGGGCCGTGAACGTCTCGGCCTTCGCGCGCCGTTCTCGTCCTGCTGCCATCAGTTCGGGACCCTATCCATCCAGCCGGCCGCATGGCACGGGAGGTCCCACTTGTCCCCCGTGCGGGGCTCACTTCGTGTTTAGACCACGCGGTCCGACTACACAGTGAACGGCACGTGAGGCCATCCGCGCTGCCACCCGGCGGAAATTTCCCGCCCTCCCGGGCGGCGGACTGCGCTTCCTGGCAGGACATAACGGGGCGCACGACCGGTTCACGGATGCGCACGGGGCGCACGAGGTCAGCGGAGCTGGCAGGCGGGGCACCAGAAGAGGTTGCGGGCGGCGAGCCCGGCGGTACGGATCTCGGTGCCGCAGAGATGACAGGGCAGGGTGGCCCGGCGGTAGACGTAGACCTCGCCGCCGTGATCGTCGACGCGGGGCGGGCGGCCCATCGCCTCCGGGGTGTGCTCGGGGCGGACGGTGTCGATGCGGTTGAGGCGTACGCCCTCGCGCATCAGGGCAACCAGGTCGGCCCAGATCGCGTCCCACTCGGCCCCGGTGAGGTCGCGGCCGGCGCGGTAGGGGTCGATGCCGTGCCGGAAGAGGACCTCGGCGCGGTAGACGTTGCCGACGCCCGCGATGACCTTCTGGTCCATCAGCAGGGCGGCGATCGAGGTGCGGCTGCGCCTGATCCGCTCCCAGGCGGCGGCCGGGTCGGCGTCGGGACGCAGCGGGTCGGGACCGAGGCGGGCGTGGACGGCCCTCTTCTCGCTGTCGGTGATCAGCGCGCAGGTGGTCGGGCCGCGCAGGTCGACGTACGCGGTGTCGTTGGCGAGGCGGAGCCGGACCGTGTCGGCCGGCGGGGGCGCGGGGGCCGGGCCGAAGGCGACCTTGCCGAAGAGGCCGAGGTGGATGTGGACCCAGTCGCTGTCGCGGAAGCCGAGGAAGAGGTGCTTGCCGTGGGCGTCGGTGGTGGTCAGCCCCGCGCCGGTCAGCAGCTCGGCGGCGTCGGTGAACTTGCCCTGGGGGCTGGTCACCAGCGGTGCGGTGCCGGCGAAGCGCTCGGCGTAGTCCTGCGCCAGCCGGTGGATCGTGTGCCCTTCTGGCACGGCCGGGCGTCCTTCCTGGGTCCGCTGGGGCCCCCGCCGCGTCTCGGACGGCGGGGGCGGTGCCGCGTTACTGCTGGGGGTGGTGCGCCGGGATGGGCGGGAGGTCGCCGGTGTTCTCGTACTCCGTCAGCATGTCGATGCGGCGGACGTGGCGCTCTTCGCCGGAGAACGGGGTGGCCAGGAAGATCTCGACGAACTTGGTCGCCTCGTCCTCGGTGTGCTGCCGGGCGCCGACGGCGATGACGTTGGCGTCGTTGTGCTCGCGGCCGAGCGCCGCGGTCTCCTCGCTCCAGGCGAGGGCGGCGCGCACCCCCTTCACCTTGTTGGCGGCGATCTGCTCGCCGTTGCCGGAGCCGCCGATCACGATGCCGAGGGAGCCGGGGTCCGCGACGGTGCGCTCGGCGGCCCGGAGGCAGAAGGGCGGGTAGTCGTCCTGGGCGTCGTAGATGTGCGGCCCGCAGTCGACGGGCTCGTGCCCCGCCGCCTTCAGCCACTCGACGAGGTGGTTCTTGAGTTCGTAGCCCGCATGGTCGGAGCCGAGATACACGCGCATGCACCGAGTGTGTCACGCCCGATTCCGGGCAGCAGCTCCGGGTTCGATCGGGATATGTGAGACGGGCCATAGAACCTCAAGCGAACCTCAGGTAACAATCCGGATTCAGAGGTTCCCGAATTGGTTCCCCTCAGATTCACTGGACCGCCTCGTACACCGCTCGTGCGAGGCCCCGTACGACGTCGTACGACTTTTTCGCCGTCCGTACGGGAACCGCTCCACCTGGCGCAAAGGAATTCCGTCCATGTCCCATGGTTCCGGGCTGCAAGCAGGTCTCAAGAACCGTCACCTTTCGATGATCGCCATCGGTGGTGTGATCGGTGCCGGCCTTTTCGTCGGCTCCAGTACGGGTATCGCCACGGCGGGCCCCGGCATCCTGCTGTCCTACGCCCTCGTCGGCACGCTCGTCGTCCTCGTGATGCGGATGCTGGGCGAGATGTCCGCGGCCAACCCGACCTCCGGGTCCTTCTCCGCGCACGCCGACCGTGCGCTCGGCCGCTGGGCCGGGTTCTCCATCGGCTGGCTGTACTGGTTCTTCTGGGTCGTGGTGCTCGCCGTCGAGGCGACCGCCGGCGCGAAGATCCTGGAGGGCTGGATACCGGCCGTCCCGCAGTGGGGCTGGGCGCTGATCGTGATGCTGGTGCTCACGGCGACCAACCTGGTCTCGGTGGGCTCCTACGGTGAGTTCGAGTTCTGGTTCGCCGGGATCAAGGTCGTCGCGATCGGCGCGTTCATCGTGGTCGGCGTGCTCGCGATCTTCGGTGTGCTGCCGGGTGTCCACAGCGACAAGGCGGGCCTGTCCAACCTCACCGCGCACGGGGGCTTCCTGCCGCACGGGCCGGGCGCCATCCTCACCGGTGTGCTGCTGGTCGTCTTCTCCTTCATGGGCAGCGAGATCGCCACGCTGGCGGCCGGCGAGTCGGAGAACCCGCAGCGCGCGGTCACCAAGTCGACCAACAGCATCATCTGGCGCATCGCGGTGTTCTACCTGGGCTCGATCCTCGTCGTGGTCTCGCTGCTGCCGTGGAACGACCCGTCGATCAAGACCGACGGTTCCTACGTCGCCGCGCTGAACTCGCTGGGCATCGCGCACGCCGGTGAGATCATGAACTTCATCGTGCTGACCTCGGTGCTGTCCTGCCTGAACTCGGGTCTGTACACCGCGTCCCGCATGGCGTTCTCGCTCGGCGAGCGGGGAGACGCGCCGAAGGCGTTCGCCAAGACCAACTCCCGCGGTGTGCCGATGGCCGCGATCCTGGCTTCGGTGCTGTTCGGCTTCGTCGCGGTGTTCTTCAACTACAAGTTCCCCGACTCGGTCTTCCTCTTCCTGGTCAACTCCAGCGGCGCGGTCGCGCTCTTCGTGTGGCTGGTCATCTGCTTCTCGCAGCTCCGGATGCGGAAGATCATCCAGCGTGAGGCGCCGGAGAAGCTCGTCGTGAAGATGTGGCTGTACCCGTACCTCACCTGGGCCACGGCCGCCCTCATCGTCTTCGTCCTCGGCTACATGCTGACCGACACGGAACACGACGGCCGCGAGACGGTCCTGCTGTCCCTGATGGTGGCTGCAGTCGTCCTGGTCATCGCCTTCGTCAAGCAGTCGGTGACGGCGAAGAAGACCCGGTCGGAGGTCCCGGCGACGGAGGACCCGGAGAAGGTCCCGACGGTCTGACACCCGCCCGCCGAAGCCCGGTGCCCCGAGGAGATCCCCTCGCGGCACCGGGCTTCGCCGCGTCGGGCTCTACCCTTCCGGCATGGTGACGCGGCGATTCGTCGGTGTGGGAGGGGTACGGCTCGCCTACCGGGTGTGGGGGCCGCCGGAGGGTCCACCGCTGGTCCTCCTGCCCGCGCTGGGCGAGGTGAGCGGCGACTGGGACACGGTGGCCGCGGGGCTGGCGCACGGGCGGCGGGTGTACGCGGTGGACCTGCGCGGGCACGGGGACAGCGGCCGGCCGGGGACGTACTCCCTGGAGCTGATGCGCGCCGACGTCCTGGGGTTCCTGGACGCCCTCGGGCTGGACCGGATCGACCTGGTCGGGCACTCGATGGGCGGCATCGTGGCGTACCTCGTCGCGGCGGCCCGGCCCGGCCGGGTGGACCGGCTGGTCCTGGAGGACGTCGGTGCGCCGTACCCCCCTGCGGTAAGGGCACCGGAGCGGCCGGACGGGGAGGTGCCCTTCGACTGGGCGATGGTGATCGCCGTCCGCCGGCAGATCGACACCCCGCCCGCCGACTGGGCGGCCGCGCTCGGTCGCATCACCGCCAGCACCCTGATCCTGGCCGGCGGCCCCCGCAGCCACGTCCCCGGGGAGAGCGTCGCCGAGCTGGCCCGCCTGATCCCCGACGCCCGGCTGCGCACGATCCCCGTGGGCCATCTGATCCACCGGGAGGCACCGGAGGCGTTCACGACAGCGGTGACGGAGTTCCTGGGCGGCCCCTCCGCCGACCGGTAGCGGGGGCGACGGACCTGCCGGGAACGGCGAAGGCCCGCCTCCTGCCTTGGGGAGGCGGGCCTTGTGCCGGTGTGGGTCAGCCCTTGTTCGTCAGCTTCCAGGCCGTGGGAAGCACGCCCATCGCCAGCGCCGCCTTCAGGGCGTCGCCGATGAGGAAGGGGGTCAGGCCCGCCGCGATGGCCGCCGTGGCGGACATGTGGGCGGCGAAGGCCAGGTAGGGGACGCCCACCGCGTAGATGATCGCCTCGCCGAGGAGCATCGTGCCGGCCATGCGGAGCGGGGAGCGGTCCGCGCCCCGGCGGGCCAGGGCGCCCACGGCCGCGGCGGCGAGGAGCATGCCGAGGACGTAGCCGAAGGAGACGGAGGTGCCGGAACCGCCCTGGGCGAACCACGGCACACCGGCGAGGCCCGCGGCGGCGTACAGCGCGAGGGCGGCGAAGCCGCGGCGGGCGCCGAGCGTCGTGCCGACCAGCAGCGCGGCGAAGGTCTGCCCCGTCACCGGCACCGGCGAGCCGGGCACGGGCACCGCGATCTGGGCCGCGAGACCGGTGAGCGCCGCACCGCCCAGCACGAGGACGGCGTCGCGCACGCGCGTGGGGGCACCGCCCTGCTCGAGCGAAGCCGAGAGCTTGGGGGAGGGAAGGAGGTCGGCGAGGACGGCGCCGGGCCGA
The DNA here is from genome assembly GCF_002154615.1 of Streptomyces recifensis. Classification (NCBI taxonomy): domain Bacteria; kingdom Bacillati; phylum Actinomycetota; class Actinomycetes; order Kitasatosporales; family Streptomycetaceae; genus Streptomyces; species Streptomyces recifensis. Next base: position 5,546 of record NZ_MUNH01000108.1, on the reverse strand, counting down.
GCGGTGACGCTGGCGGTGCTCATGGGGACTCCGCGGGTCTGTGGACAGGGCAGGGGACAACACCGCGACGCTATACCGGGGCTCACCCGCCGATCACCGTCTGTGCTCGACAAAGGCGTGAACAGGGGCTTGGTGGGCTTCGCACAAAGGATGCGACTTACACCGGGACCGGCGTGACACCGGTCACCGAGCCCTCCGGCGCGGGTAAACGGACGTAAGCATTCCGTAAGCAGAACGTCCGCATACCGGACACTCCCCGTACCCTCCGGCCGGCTTCACCCAGACTGGGGGAGTTTTTACCCACCTACCGCACTGGACGAGCCGCGCCGATGCCCCGCACCACCACGCAAGCGCCCCAGGAGCAGAAGCAGGGCGTCCCGCTCTCCTCCGGCCTCAAACAGCGCCACCTCTCCATGATCGCCCTGGGCGGGGTGATCGGCGCGGGCCTGTTCGTCGGCTCCGGCGCCGGCATCGCCGCGGCGGGCCCCTCCATCGTCGTCGCCTACACCCTCTCCGGCCTGCTGGTCCTGCTGGTGATGCGGATGCTGGGCGAGCTGTCGTCGGCGTACCCCTCCTCGGGTTCGTTCTCCGCGCACGCCGAGCGGGCGATCGGTCCGTGGGCCGGGTTCACGGTCGGCTGGTCGTTCTGGGTCATGCAGTGCACGGTGGTCGGCCTGGAGGGCATCGGCGCCGGAAAGATCGTCAGCGGCTGGCTGCCCGGCACCCCGCAGTGGGCCTGGGTCGCGCTGTTCATGCTGATCTTCTGCGGCGCCAACCTGACCGCGGTGAAGAACTTCGGCGAGTTCGAGTTCTGGTTCGCCGCCCTGAAGGTCGCCGCGATCTGCGCGTTCCTGCTGCTCGGCGTGCTGGCCATCGCGGGCGTGCTGCCCGGCACCCCCTCCCCCGGCACCTCCCACCTCACCGACTTCCTGCCCAACGGCGGCGAGGGCCTGGTCCTCGGCCTGCTCGCGTCGGTGTTCGCGTACGGCGGCCTGGAGACGGTCACCATCGCGGCCGCCGAGTCCGAGGACCCGGTGCGGGGCGTGGCGAGCGCGGTGCGCACCACGATGTGGCGGATCGCGCTGTTCTACATCGGCTCGATGGCCGTCGTCGTCACCCTGGTCCCGTGGGACTCGAAGGAGGTCGTCGAGCGCGGCCCGTACGTCGCCGCCCTGGACACCCTCGGCATCCCCGGCGCCGGCCGCGTGATGGACGTCGTGGTGCTGGCCGCCCTGCTCTCCGCGATGAACGCCAACATCTACGGCTCCTCGCGCATGCTGCACTCCCTGGTCCAGCGGGGTCTCGGCCCGAAGGTGCTGGCGAAGGCGTCCGGCGGGGTGCCCCGGATCGCGGTCCTGGTCTCGTCGGTGTTCGGCTTCGGCTGTGTGCTGCTGAGCTACTGGCGCCCGGACGACGTCTTCATGTGGCTGCTGAACATGATCGGCGCCGTCATCCTGGTCGTCTGGATGTTCGTCGGCGCCTCCCAGCTCCTGCTGCGCCGCCGTGCCGAGCGTGCCGGTGACGCGCCGCCCGCCGTACGGATGTGGGCGTTCCCCTGGCTGACCTGGGCCGCGCTGCTGGGCATGGTGGTGATCCTGGTCCTGATGGCCCGGCAGCCCGACACCCGCGTCCAGCTCTACTCCACCGGCGGCCTGACCCTGGCCCTGGCGGCGGGCGGTTACGTCTGGCAGCGGGGGCGCACCCGCGACTGAGTCCCCGTGAAGAAGGCCCCCGCGTGCACGACACGTGGGGGCCTTCTTCGTACCCCCTTGCCCGCGAGCAGCCTTTTGTTGCTAGCGTGTAGTTGCAAGTAAGTTGCAATAAGGCTCGGAGGGGACCCGTCCATGCCCGTCTACACGTTGCCCGAACTGCCCTACGACTACGCCGCGCTCGCCCCCGTCATCAGCCCCGAGATCATCGAGCTGCACCACGACAAGCACCACGCGGCCTATGTGAAGGGCGCCAACGACACCCTGGAGCAGCTCGCCGAGGCGCGGGACAAGGACGCCTGGGGCTCGGTGAACGGGCTGGAGAAGAACCTCGCCTTCCACCTTTCCGGCCACATCCTGCACAGCATCTACTGGCAGAACATGACCGGCCCGAAGGACGGCGGCGGCGAGCCGCTGGAGCAGGACGGCGTGGGCGAGCTGGCGGACGCCATCAAGGAGTCGTTCGGCTCCTTCGCGGCCTTCAAGGCCCAGTTGACCAAGGCGTCGGCCACCACCCAGGGCTCCGGCTGGGGCGTGCTGGCGTACGAGCCGCTGAGCGGGCGGCTGATCGTGGAGCAGATCTACGACCACCAGGGCAACGTCGGCCAGGGCTCGACGCCGGTGCTGGTCTTCGACGCCTGGGAGCACGCCTTCTACCTGCAGTACAAGAACCAGAAGGTGGACTTCATCGAAGCGATGTGGCAGGTCGTGAACTGGCAGGACGTGGCCCGGCGCTACACGGCGGCCAAGTCCCGCGCGGACGTGCTGCTGCCGGCCCCCTGAGGACCCCCGGAAGTTCCCCGAGCGTCCCGCCTCGTGATCGTCTTCTCAACCTTCACCCGGCGGGCGGATGAAGGAGGCCCCCCGCGAGGACGTGACTCGCGGGGGGCCTCTTCTGCGGCTTGTCCGGGTGCGGCTAGAGGTTGCTGAAGTCCGGGCCGGCCGTGCGGGTGCGCTTCAGCTCGTAGAAGCCCGGCACCGAGGCGACCGCGAGGGTGCCGTCCCACAGGCGGGCCGCCTCCTCGCCCTTGGGCGCCGGGGTGACCACGGGGCCGAAGAAGGCGATCTGCTCGCCGTCCGCGCCGGGGACCGCGATGACCGGGGTGCCCACGTCCTGGCCGACCTTCTCGATGCCCTCCTTGTGGGAGGCACGCAGCTCGGCGTCGAACTCGAAGTCGGTCTGGTCGAAGTACTCGATCAGACCGGCGGGCAGGCCCACCTCGTCGAGCGCGCCCACGACGGCCTCGCGGCTCGGGCCCTCGCCGTCGTTGTGGATGCGGGTGCCGAGCGCGGTGTAGAGGGGGCCGAGCACGTCCGCGCCGTGCTTCTGCCAGGCGGCGGTGACCACCCGTACCGGCTGCCACGCCTTGGTGGCGAGCATCTCCCGGTACTCCTCGGGCAGCTCGTCGATGCGGTCCTCGTTGAGGACGGCGAGGCTCATGATGTGCCAGCGCACCTCGATGTCCCGGACCTTCTCCACCTCCAGCACCCAGCGGGAGGTCATCCAGGCCCAGGGGCAGAGCGGGTCGAACCAGAAGTCCACCGGGGTCTTGCCCGACGTGGTCGCGGTCTCGGACATGTCTCTCCTCGCGAGAAGGTCTTTTCCAGCGGCAACAGCGCCTTCGGCCGCGCAATTCCCCGATGCCGCCGGTCAGGGCCGCATGGCAGGATCGTGCCGTTCAGTGCCCCACATCATGCGACCACAAGGGAGTGCCGCCCGTGCCCGGTGAGAATCTGTCCCGTGACGAGGCCCGTGAGCGGGCCGCCCTGCTGTCCGTCGACGGGTACGAGGTGGCGCTGGACCTGCGCTCCGCCGTGGGCGAGTCCGACGACGAGCCGCGCACCTTCCGCTCGGTGACCACCATCCGCTTCCGCTGCGCCGAGCCGGGCGCGACGAGCTTCGCCGACCTGATCGCCCCGAGCGTGACCGCGGTCTCCCTCAACGGCCGCGACCTCGACCCCGGCGAGGTGTTCGACGGCACCCGGATCGCGCTGGAGGACCTGGCCGCCGACAACGAGCTGGTCGTGGACGCCCAGTGCGCCTACTCCCGCACCGGCGAGGGCATGCACCGCTTCGTGGACCCCGAGGACGGCGAGGTCTACCTCTACACGCAGTACGAACCGGCCGACGCCCGCAGGGTGTTCGCGGGCTTCGAGCAGCCCGACCTCAAGGCGCCCTTCCGCTTCGAGGTCCGCGCGCCCGAGGGCTGGACGGTCTGGAGCAACGGTGCCGGTGAACTCGCGGACGGTGTCTGGCGGTTCGCGGAGACCAAGCCGATCTCCACGTACATCACCTGCGTGGTCGCGGGCCCGTACCACTATGTGACCGATTCCTACGAGCGGGTGCTGGCGGACGGGTCCACGCTGGAGATCCCGCTCGGCGCGATGTGCCGCAAGGGCCTGGCGCCCTACTTCGACACCGACGACATCTTCCTGATCACCAAGCAGGGGCTGGACTTCTTCCACGAGAACTTCGACTACCCGTACCCGTTCGGGAAGTACGACCAGGCGTTCGTGCCGGAGTACAACCTCGGGGCGATGGAGAACCCCGGACTGGTCACCTTCCGGGAGGAGTACATCTTCCGGGGCAAGGTCACGCAGGCGTCGTACGAGGCGCGGGCCAACGTGATCCTGCACGAGATGGCGCACATGTGGTTCGGTGACCTGGTCACCATGGTCTGGTGGGACGACCTGTGGCTGAAGGAGTCCTTCGCGGACTTCATGGGCACCTTCGGCAACGTGGGCGCGACCCGCTTCAAGGACGCCTGGACGACGTTCGCCAACCGCCGCAAGGCGTGGGCCTACCGCGCGGACCAGCTCCCCTCCACGCACCCCATCACCGCCGACATCCGCGACCTCCAGGACGCCAAGCTCAACTTCGACGGCATCACCTACGCCAAGGGCGCCTCCGTCCTCAAGCAGCTGGTGGCGTACGTCGGACAGGACGCCTTCCTGGAGGGCGCCCGGCGCTACTTCAAGCGGCACGCCTACGGCAACACCCGTCTGGGCGACCTGCTTTCGGTGCTCGCGGAGACCAGCGGCCGGGACATGACGGCGTGGGCGGCGGCCTGGCTGCAGACGGCCGGTGTCAACTCCCTGACTCCGCAGGTGCTGCTGGACGACGAGGGCCGGATCGACGAGCTGGCCGTGCTCCAGGAGGCCCCCGAGTCCCACCCCGAGCTGCGCCCGCACCGGGTGAGGGTGGGCCTGTACCGGCTGGGCGGGTCGGGCGCGCTGGAGCGGTACCGGAGCGTCGAGGTGGACGTCGAGGGCCCGCGCACGGTGCTGCCCGAGCCGGCCGGAGCCGAGGCTCCCGATCTCGTCCTGGTCAACGACGACGACCTCACCTACTGCAAGATCCGTTTCGACGAGACCTCGCTCGCCACCCTCCGCGACCACCTCGGTGACCTGGCCGACCCCCTCGCCCGCGCCCTGTGCTGGTCGGCGCTGTGGAACATGACGCGGGACGGCCTGCTGCCCGCGCGGGAGTTCGTCGCGCTGGTGCTGCGGTTCGCGGGCCGGGAGTCCGACATCGGCGTGCTCCAGATGCTGCACGCCTGGGCCGGCACGGCCCTGGAGCGGTACGCGGCTCCCGAGTGGCGGGCCACGGGCGGCGAGCTGCTGGCGCAGGGCGCGCTGAAGGAGCTGCGGTCGGCCGAGCCGGGCAGCGAGGCGCAGTTGGCCTGGGCGCGCTTCTTCGCCTCGGTCGCGACCGGCACGGCCGACCTCGCCCTGCTGAAGGACCTGCTGGACGGCACCGAGGCGGTCGAGGGTCTCACCGTGGACCAGGAGCTGCGGTGGGCGTTCCTGGAGCCGCTCGCCGCGCACGGGGTGGCC
>NZ_MUNH01000010.1:0-8510 GCF_002154615.1 Streptomyces recifensis | reverse complement strand
AGACCCTGGTGTTCCGCGGCGGCGTTCCCGAGAGCCAACACGACGTGATGCGGGCGCCGTTCCAGGAGGGCGACTTCCCGGCCCCGGTGAAGTACGGCTATCTGAGCGTCGGCGTGGTCGAGCGGGGACCCGATGAGCTGATCGGCCGTACGGTCTTCTGCCTCCACCCGCACCAGAGCCGTTACGTCGTTCCGGTGAGCGCCGTGACCGTCGTGCCCGACCGGGTGCCCGCCGCGCGGGCCGTGCTCGCCGGGACCGTGGAGACCGCCGTGAACGCCCTGTGGGACGCGGCCCCGCAGATCGGGGACCGGATCAGCGTGGTCGGCGGCGGCATGATCGGCTGCTCGGTCGCCGCCCTGCTCGCCCGCTTCCCCGGCATCCGTCTCCAGCTCGTCGACGCCGACCCCGCCCGCGCCGAGACCGCCAAGGCCCTCGGCGTCGACTTCGCCACTCCGGACGAGGCCACCGGCGAGCGCGACCTCGTCATCCACGCCAGCGCCACCGAACAGGGCCTCATCCGCGCCCTGGAACTCCTCGCTCCCGAGGGCACCGTCGTGGAGCTGAGCTGGTACGGCGACCGGCGCGTCACCCTGCCGCTGGGGGAAGCCTTCCACTCCCGCCGGCTCACCCTCCGCGCCAGCCAGGTCGGCACCGTCTCCCCGGCCGCCCGCCCCGGCCGGGGTTACGCCGAGCGGATGGCCCTCGCCCTGGACCTGCTCGCCGACCCGGCACTGGACGCGCTCATCACCGGAGAGAGCGATTTCGGTGAACTCCCCGAGCTGATGCCCCGCCTGACGAGCGGCGGGATCCCCGCCCTGTGCCACCGCATCCGCTACCCCGACCCGGCCTGACCTGAGAAAAGAGTGAGAGAGGGCTGAACACGGGGAACCGAAGAACCGTATTACCCGGCAACCCCCGGACGGGAACCTCCGGGGGACCAGACGCGCCGCACCTGGAGGGTCGTCCGTTGTTCAGCATCACCGTCCGCGATCACATCATGATCGCCCACAGCTTCCGCGGCGACGTGTTCGGACCCGCGCAGCGCCTGCACGGCGCCACGTTCCTGGTGGACGCGACCTTCCGCCGTGAGCAGTTGGACGAGGACAACATCGTGGTCGACATCGGCCTCGCCACGCGTGAACTCGGTTCCATCACAGCCGAGTTGAACTACCGCAACCTGGACGACGACCCCGAGTTCGCCGGGGTCAACACCTCCACCGAGTTCCTGGCCAAGGTCGTGGCCGACCGGCTCGCCGAGCGCATCGCCAAGGGAGCGCTCGGCGAGGGGGCGAAGGGCCTGTCCGCGCTCTCGGTGACCCTGCACGAGTCCCACATCGCCTGGGCGAGCTACGAGCGTGGCCTGTGAGCGACCTGACCGTGGACCGGGCCCGTCTCGCCTACGTGCCCCCACAGCCCCGCGCCGTCAAGAAGACCGAGCACACCGAGAACTTCGGGATCATCCCCATGTCGCTGCGCACCGTGCACTTCGTCATGCCGGGCGGCGTCGACGACCCGGCCGCGCCCAGCGGCGGCAACGCCTACGACCGCCGGGTCTGCCTCGACCTGCCCGGCTTCGGCTGGCAGGTCGTCCGGCACGCCGCCCCCGGCGCCTGGCCGGACCCGGACGCCGACGCCCGCGAGTCGCTCGCCCGCACCCTCGCCCAGATGCCCGACGACACCGTGGTCCTGCTGGACGGCCTGGTCGCCTGCGGAGTGCCCGAGATCGTCGTCCCCGAGGCCGAACGGCTCCGGATCGCCGTCCTCGTCCACCTGCCGCTCGGCGACGAGACCGGCCTGGACCCGGCCGTGGCCGCCGACCTCGACGCCCGCGAACGCGCCGTGCTGCGCGCCGTGCCCGCCACCATCGCCACCAGCGACTGGGCCGTACGCCGTCTGGTCGCCCACCACGGTCTCGCCCCCGACCGCGTCCACCTCGCCGCCCCCGGCGCCGACATCGCGCCGCTGGCGCCCGGCACCGACGGCATCTCCCACCTGGTGTGCGTCGCCGCCGTCACCCCGCGCAAGGGCCAGCACCGCCTGGTCGAGGCCCTCGCGGCCGTGCGGGACCTGCCCTGGACCTGCTCGCTGGTCGGCGGCCTCGGCACCGACCCCGAGTACGTCGCCACGCTGCGCGCCCAGATCGAGCGGCACGGCCTCGCCGACCGGCTGCACCTGACCGGTCCCCGCACCGGCGCCGACCTCGACGCCAGCTACGCCGCCGCCGACCTCCTGGTGCTCACCTCCTACGCCGAGACCTACGGCATGGCGGTCACCGAGGCCCTCGCGCGCGGCATCCCGGTCATCGCCACCGACGTGGGCGGGCTGCCCGAGGCGGTCGGCCGCGCCCCCGACGGCGGCGTGCCCGGCATCCTCGTCCCGCCGGAGGACCCCGCCGCCATCGCCGCCGAATTGCGCGGCTGGTTCGGCGAGCCCGACGTGCGCCGCCGCCTCAAGGCCGCCGCGCGCGGCCGGCGCAGCGCGCTCGGCGGCTGGGCCGCCACCGCCCGCAGCCTCGCCGGGGTCCTCGGCAGGCTCCCCGGCGTCCCCAGGAGGGCCGCATGACCGACGCCACCACCGAGGAGGAACACCGGGTGAACGACGGTACCGAGCCCACCGGCACCTCCGACGTCATCGCCGGCGCCGGCCCCGTCGGCCGCCCCGGCGAGCGGGCCACCGTACGGCTGCGCGAGGGGGACGCCGACGAGGGGCCCCGGTACGCGCCCGAGTGGCTCCAGCTCCGGGAGCCGGCCGACGCCGACGCCCGGGCCCTGGGTCTGCTGGAGCCGCTCGGCAAGCGGCTGGCCGAACTCCCCTCGCGGGAGGGCGGGCTGGTCATCCACGACCTTGGCTGCGGCACCGGCTCGATGGGCCGCTGGCTGGCCGCCCGGCTGGACGGGGCCCAGCACTGGGTGCTGCACGACCGGGACCCGTACCTGCTGCACTTCGCGGCCGTCGCCTCCCCGCGCGCCGCCGCGGACGGCGGCCGGGTCACCGTCGAGACCCGGCGCGGCGACGTCGCCCGGCTCACGCCGGACGCGCTGTCCGGCGCCTCGCTGGTGACGGCGTCCGCGCTGCTGGACGTGCTCACCCGCCCCGAGATCGAGACGCTGGCCGCCGCCTGCGCGGGCGCGGGCAGCCCCGCGCTGCTCACCCTGTCCGTCGCCGGACGCGTCGAGTTCGCGTCCCCCGACCCGCTGGACGCCGACCTGGCCGAGGCGTTCAACGCCCACCAGCGCCGGGGCGGCCTGCTCGGCCCGGACGCGGTCACCGCGGCCGGCGAGGCGTTCGCCGGACACGGCGCGTCGGTACGGGTGCACCCGAGCCCCTGGCGGCTCGGCCCGGAGCACGCGGCGCTCACCGCGCAGTGGCTGCGCGGCTGGGTCGGCGCGGCCGTCGAGGAGCGGCCCGCCCTGCGGACCCGCGCCGAGGAGTACCTGCGCGCCCGGCTGGCCGCGTGCGAGGCGGGCGAGCTGGAGGTCGTGGTGCACCACAGCGACCTGCTGGCGCTGCCCCGGCCGGTGGAGGCGTGATGAACGGGCGGACGGGCGCGGCGGTCGCGGAGACCCGAGACACCGGCCTTCCGGAGCCGTCGGAGCCCGCCCGGCCGCCCGGTACACCCGACGGAAACGTCACTGCCCGGCGCACGCTGCGCACCCACGTCGGCACGGTCGTCGGCGTCGCCATCCTCGGTGCGCTGCTGTGGCGGCTGGGCACCGGGCCGCTGGTGGACGGGCTGCGCCGGATCGACACGGCGACCGTGCTCGCGGCCCTCGGGATCGGCGCCGTCACCACCGTCTTCAGCGCCTGGCGCTGGCAGTTGACCGCGCGCGGCCTCGGCATCCGGCTGCCGCTCGGCGCCGCCGTCGCCGACTACTACCGGGCGCTGTTCCTCAACGCGGCGCTCCCCGGCGGTGTCCTCGGCGACGTGCACCGGGCGGTACGGCACGGGCAGAGCGCCGGGGACATCCGGCGCGCCGTCAAGGCCGTCGTGCTGGAGCGGATCGCCGGGCAACTGGCGCTCGCCGTCTGCGGTGCCGCGCTGCTGCTCACCCTGCCGTCCCCGGTCCGCGACGACCTGCGGACCGTCGCGGTGCCGGTGGCGCTCGCCGGGGCGGGCGCGCTCGCGGTCGTCCTCGCCCTCCGCATGAACCGGGCGCCCGGCCGGCGCACCGGCTCGCTGCCGGGGAGCGGGCTGCTGCGGGAGGCGCGGCAGGGACTGCTGTCGCGGGAGAGCGGGCCCTGCATCGCGCTGTCCTCGGTGGTCGTCCTCGCCGGGCACCTCGGCATGTTCGTCGTCGCCGCCCGGATCGCCGGCAGCGGGGCGTCCGTGGCGCTGCTGCTGCCGCTCGCGGTGCTCGCCCTGGTCGCCATGGGACTGCCGCTCAACGTGGGCGGCTTCGGCCCCCGCGAGGGCGTCACCGCCTGGGCGTTCGCCGCCGCCGGACTCGGCGCGAGCAGCGGCGTCGCCGTCGCCGTGGTGTACGGCGTGCTCAGCTTCGTCGCCGCGCTGCCCGGCGCCGCCGTCCTCGTCGCCCGCTGGGCCGGCGCCCTGCGCGGCTACCCGCGCGGCGCGGTGGGCGCCTCGGGCGAGGTCAGCAGCCGGAAGTACGGCTCGAAGTTCTCCACCAGCCCGGCCAGCAGGCCCTTCCCCTTCTCCACCGAGGCCAGGGACGGGCGGCCGATGACGCCCGATTCGGTGTAGGCGGCCATTCCCGTGGTGAGCAGATGACGACGGTCGTCGGCGGTGAAATCGGCCGACTCATGGCCAGGGCGGAGGAATTCGGGATGAGCGTGCAGCAGGATGGACGCCTCGATCTCCCCGGCGTGCATGTCGGTCAGCAGCGAGGTCTCCACACCCGCCCGCTGCCGCGCCTCCTCCCAGTCCTCGGCCGCCGGGTACAGCGCCATCCGCTCGCCCCGCGCCGAAGCCTCCTGCACGACATTGCCCAGCACATAGTTCCCGCCGTGCCCGTTGACCACCACGAGCGACTCCACGCCCGAGCGACGCAACGAGTCGGCGATGTCACGTACGACCGCATGCAGGGTAACGGAGGAGATACTGACCGTCCCCGGCCAGGCCGCGTGCTCGTGCGAGCACGCGAGGGTCACCGGGGGAAGGAGGTGCACCGGGTACGCGGCGGCGATCTCCCGCGCCACGGCGCATGCCACCAGCGTGTCGGTCGCCAACGGGAGGTACGGACCGTGCTGTTCGAAGCTCCCCACGGGAAGGACGGCGACCTGACGTGACACACCCGCCCCCCGCGCTCGTACGTCCTCGGTGGTGTCCGCGGGCATCACCCCGTAGGCCGCCGGTCGCGCGCCCGAACCACTCATGTTTCCCACGGCCTTTCGTCTCTGCTTAGGAATCAGATCATGACAGAAAACATCGGCGCCTTCGGCGGGAAGAACCCGCGTCGTTCGGGCACGGAACGCGTCGTGAACACTCCGCTGCCCACCGCGTACGGGCAGTTCCAGGCGATCGGCTACCTGGACCACGACCGGGGGGACGAGCAGGTCGCCCTGGTGCACGGGGACATCGGGGCCGAGAACGTGCTGGTGCGGCTGCACTCCGAGTGCCTGACCGGCGACGCCTTCGGCTCCCAGCACTGCGAGTGCGGGGAGCAGTTGGCGGCCGCGCTGCGCGCGGTGGTCGCCGAGGGCGCCGGTGTCGTCCTGTACTTGAGGGGTCACGAGGGCCGGGGCATCGGTCTGCTGGCCAAGCTGCGGGCGATGGCGCTCCAGGCGGAGGGTTTGGACACGGTCGAGGCCAACCTCGCGCTCGGTCTGCCGGTGGACGCCCGCGACTACCGGGTGGCGGCGGAGATGCTGCACGACCTGAAGGTGCGCTCGGTCCGGCTGATGTCCAACAACCCGCGCAAGCGGGAGGCGTTGACCAAGCACGGCATCGAGGTCGCCGAGCAGGTGCCGCTGCTGATCGAGCCGAGCGAGAACAACATCACGTATCTGCGCACCAAGCGCGAACGCCTGGACCACCACCTGCCCCACCTGGACGCGGTGGCCCACGGCTCCTGAGCCCCACCTTCCCCCATGCGAGACGTCCGGCCGGACTCCCCGGCCGGACGTCTCGTTTTGCACAGGACTTCTGGAGCGCGAGGGGCGGTTCAGCGGCTTTCGACCGCCGGCGGCACCGGCCAGCCCAGTGGCTCCAGCACCGCCCGCGTCCGTTCGTCGCGCAGCTCGGCCAGCCGGTCGTAGGCGGCGACGCCGGTACCGTACGCCTCCTCCACCTCGTCCAGCACCTCGCCGATCCGGGCCGGGTCCGGTGCGCCGGCCTCGAAGGTCAGCTGCGAGCCGACGTGCGTCATCAGGTGCCGCATCCCCTCCGGGCCGCCCCCGAGCATCCCGCTCTCGAACGGGCCGACGGTGGCCCAGCGCAGGCCGAGAGAGGCCCGGACCAGGTCGTCCAGGTCGGCCACGTCGATCACGCCCTCCTGGACCAGATGGATCGCCTGGTCGGTGAAGACCTTCTGGAGCCGGTTCCCGACATAGCCGGGGATCTCCTTCCTCAGCCGGATCGGCACCTTGCCCAGGCTCCGGTAGACCTCCATCGCCCGCTCCACCGTGCGGGCCGAGGTGTCGGGGCCGGGGACCACCTCCACCAGGGGCATCAGCTCGGGCGGGTTGAAGGGGTGGCCCACCACGATCCGGTCGGCCGCCGGGTTGCCCGCGGCGATCAGGGAGGGCAGCAGGGAGGACGAGGAGGAGGCCAGCACCACGTCGTCACCGGTGTGCTCGGCCAGCGTGGTGAACACCGCCTCCTTGACCGGCGTCCGCTCCGGCCCGGCCTCCTGCACGAAGTCCGCGCCAAGGGCGGCGCCCGCCAGGTCGTCGGTCGCGGTCACCGGCAGCCCGTGGAGGTCCCGCCGCACGATCTCCGGAAGGTCGGGGCGCGGGTCGCTCAGGCGGACCTCCCAGCCGGCCGCCCCGAACAGCCGGGCCCAGGACACGCCGATCACTCCGGCACCGACGATCGTCACGACGGCCACGGGACATCACTCCAGACAGGCGGGGGCGGGCACTACCCAGTCATGCCCGGTTCCCCGCGAGCCCGGCGCCCCCTCACCCCACCGGCGCAACGACCGCCTCGTGCACCAGGCGGCGCAGGTCGGGGAAGATCTTCAGGGTGCGGGGGCGTACCTGGGTCATGAACTGCACGGTCAGGTCCAGCGCCGGGGCCACCCAGAAGGCGGTGGTCGCCACCCCGGTCCAGCCGAAGGTGCCCGGCGCGGAGGGGGCCAGGGTGCGGGCGGGGTCGGTGACGACGGAGACGTTGAAGCCGAAGCCCAGGCCGTCGTTGGCGCGCTCCTGGTGGGCGGGGGCGCCGAACTCGCGCAGCACGGCGTCGCCGGGCAGCTGGTTGCGGGTCATCAGGGCGAGCGTGGCGGAGGAGAGCAGCCGGACACCGTCGAGTTCGCCGCCCCGGCGCAACAGCTCCATGAAGCGGTGGTAGTCGCCCGCGCTGGAGACCAGCCCGCCGCTTCCCGACAGGAACCGGGGCCGTCCGCGCACCGGCAGCCCCGCCACCGGGGTGATGCCGCCGTCCTCGGTCTCGCCGTACAACTCCGCGAGGCGGGGCTCCTGTTCGGGGGTGAGGTGGAATCCGGTGTCGGTCATGCCGAGCGGGCCGAGGACGCGTTCGGCGAAGAACGCGTCCAGCGGGCGGCCCGAGACGACCTCGACGAGGCGGCCCAGCACATTGGTGGCGACCGAGTAGTTCCACTGGGTGCCCGGCTCGAACTGGAGGGGCAGGGACGCGTACACCGCGATGGTCTCGGCGAGGTCGGCGCCGGAGGGCACGGAGGACTCCAGCCCGGCCGCGCGGTAGAGGGCGTCCACCGGGTGGTCGTGGTAGAAGGCGAAGGTCAGGCCCGCGGTGTGGGTGAGCAGATGCCGGACGCGGATGGGGCCGGCGGCCGGGCGGGTGCGTACGTCGTCCCCCGACCCGCTCACGTACACACGGGGGTCGGCGAACTCGGGGAGGTACCGGTCGATCGGGTCGTCCAGGTCGAGCAGGCCCTCCTCGACCAGCATCAGCACCGCCACCGCCGTCACCGGCTTGGTCATGGAGTAGATCCGCCACAGGGTGTCGGTCTCCACGGGGAGCCCGGCCGCGAGGTCACGGTGGCCGTAGGTGGTCAGATGCGCGACCCGGCCGCCACGGGCCACCGACACCAGGAAGCCGGGCAGCCGGCCCTCGTCCACGAGACCGGCCGCGTGCTGGTCGAGGCGGTCCAGCGCCTTCGCGTCCAGCCCCACGTCCCGCGGGGCGACTTCCTGTCGAAGCTGTGCCATGGCTCTCCTCCGGTCCTGCCGGCCCCTGTGCTGCCGGGCCGGTCTCCACGCTCATCGTGGCGCATGATCACCGTCAAGTACCCCGCCCTCAGCCGATCTTGTGAACGACGCGACACGACGCGGCACCCGCGCCGACGCGGCGATCTCGCGCAGCGTGAGCGAAGGGGAGCCCTGGGTGGCCACGCGTGGCCTCGGTC
>NZ_MUNH01000107.1:0-5750 GCF_002154615.1 Streptomyces recifensis | reverse complement strand
GCGCAGAAGCTGTTCGGCTGGTTCGGCGGCCACGGGCTGGTGGGCACCGGCCAGTTCATGGAGTCCGTGGGCTTCGCCCCGGGCAAGGCGAGCGCGACGGCGGCGGGGGTCGCGGAGGCGGGCGGCGGCGTCCTGCTGGCCCTCGGCCTGGCGACGCCCGTCGCGGGCGCGTCGGCGGCCGGCGCGATGGCGGGCGCGGCGGCCCTCCACGTCCCCAACGGCTTCTTCGCCCAGGAGGGCGGCTACGAGTACGCCGCCAGCCTCGGCCTCGCCGCAGCCGGCCTCGCCGTCACCGGCCCGGGCCGCCTCTCCCTCGACCATCTCCTCGGCCACGTCTTCGACCGGAACTGGATGGTCCCCGCGGCCCTGGGCGTCACGGCGGCGGCCACGGCCCTGGTCATCGGCGCCCGCAGCCGCCGGCTGCGGCAGACGGTGGTCACTGAGCAGGAAGTGCTGTTCGAGGAGTAGAGCCCCAGGGGGCCTCTCGGGAGGGATACGACAGACGAGTCGAGCTGTACGCCGGGTTCTGTACCGGGGGCCCTCGCGGGCGTCCCGGTGACGGCCATCCATCTAGGGCCGGTGTTGCCACCGGCCTCGTGCGGTCTACCCGCGGACTCGGGCGGGCAGCCCTCGATCGTCCGCGCAGAAACACCGGGGTGTTTCCTTTTGACCTTGCTCCGGGTGGGGTTTACCTAGCTGCCCAGGTCACCCTGGGCACTGGTGGTCTCTTACACCACCGTTTCACCCTTACCCCGCGCCGAGGCGCGGGGCGGTCTGTTCTCTGTGGCACTGTCCCGCGAGTCGCCTCGGGTGGCCGTTAGCCACCACCCTGCCCTGTGGAGCCCGGACGTTCCTCGGGAAGCCCCGTAAGGGACTACACGCGGCCGTCCGCCCGGCTCGTCTGCCGTGCCGACCATGGTACCGGGCCGGGCGGGCGGCACGGACCGGCGCCCGGGGCCCGTACGCTGGCGCGGAGGCCGAGAGAAGGAGTTGTCCGTGCTGGTCCTGCTGCCCCCGTCGGAGGGAAAGGCGTCCTCGGGCCGGGGTGCCCCGCTGAAGCCCGATTCGCTGTCCCTGCCCGGTCTCGCCGCCGCCCGGCAGGCCGTGCTCGCCGAGTTGGTCGAGCTGTGCGCCGGGGACGAGGAGAAGGCCCGCGAGGTACTGGGACTGAGCGAGGGGCTGCGCGGCGAGGTCGCCAAGAACGCCGGCCTGCTCACGGCCGGGGCCCGCCCGGCGGGCGAGATCTACACCGGCGTCCTGTACGACGCCCTCGGCCTGGCCACCCTCGACCCCGCGGCCAAGCGCCGCGCGGCCCGCTCGCTGCTGGTGTTCTCCGGCCTCTGGGGCGCGATCGGCGTCACCGACCGCATCCCCTCCTACCGCTGCTCGATGGGCGTCAGGCTGCCCGGTCTCGGCGCGCTCGCCGGGCACTGGCGGGCCCCGATGGCCGAGGTGCTGCCCGAGGCGGCCGGGGACGGGCTCGTCCTCGACCTGCGCTCCGCCGCGTACGCCGCCGCCTGGAAGCCCAAGGGCGAGGTCGCGGGACGCACCGCGACGGTACGGGTACTGCACGCGCCCACCCGCAAGGTGGTCAGCCACTTCAACAAGGCGACCAAGGGCCGGGTCGTCCGCGCTCTGCTCACCGGGGGGATCGCGCCGAAGGGCCCGGCCGAGCTGGTCGTCGCGCTGCGGGACCTCGGGTACGAGGTGGAGGCGGCGGCGCCGGAGAAGGCCGGGAAGCCCTGGGCGCTGGACGTGCTGGTGGACGACGTTCACTGAGCTCCGAGCTTCGTTGCAGCATGTGCAACGTCCGTTGCGCACACTGCTCCTCCTGGGCACGATGGCGTCCATGACCTCACCCGCGCCCTCTCCCGCCTCCGTACTGGACCTCGCACCCGTCCTCCCCGTCGTCGTGCTCTCCGACGCCGCCGACGCCGTGCCGCTGGCGCGGGCGCTGGTCGCCGGGGGGCTGCCCGCGATCGAGGTCACGCTGCGCACGCCGGCCGCGCTGGACGGCATCCGGGCCATCGCCGAGGAGGTGCCCGAGGCGGTGGTGGGCGCGGGGACGGTGATCACTCCGGACCAGGTGAGCCGGTGCGTGGCGGCGGGGGCGCGGTTCCTCGTCTCCCCCGGCTGGACCGAGTCGCTGCTGGCCGCCATGCAGGAGTCCGGGGTGCCGTTCCTGCCGGGGGTGTCCACCACCTCGGAGGTGGTGGCGCTGCTGGAGCGCGGGGTGCGCGAGATGAAGTTCTTCCCGGCGCGGGCCGCGGGGGGTACGGCATATCTGAAGTCCCTCGCGGGGCCGTTGCCCGACGCCCGCTTCTGTCCCACGGGCGGGATCGCGGAGGCGAGCGCGCCGGAGTATCTGGCGCTGCCCAACGTGGGCTGCGTGGGCGGCAGTTGGATGGTCCCGGCGGACGCGGTGGCCGCCGGGGACTGGGCCCGGATCGAGGAGCTGGCGCGGGGTGCGGCCGGGCTCAGGGACGCAGGTGGGACGTGTCGTTGAACAGCCGTACGCTCGCGTTCCCGTCGGCGTAGTACGCCACCGCCGACAGCGAGGCGGCCGACAGCTCCATCCGGAAGAGGGACTCGGGCGGGGCGCCCAGGGCGAGGCGCAGCAGGGTCTTGATCGGCGTGACGTGGGTGACCAGCAGCACCGTGCGGCCCGCGTACTCGGTGACCAGCCGGGCGCGGGTCTCCTCGATCCGCTCGGCGGTCTGGGCGAAGCTCTCGCCGCCACCGGTGGGACGTGCCTCCGGGTCGCCGAGCCAGGCGGTCAGGTCGTCCGGGTAGCGCTCGCGGGCCTCCCCGAAGGTCAGCCCCTCCCACGCGCCGAAGTCCGTCTCGCGCAGCCCGTCGTCCACGCGCACGTCCAGCCCCAGCCGGGCGGCGACGATCCCGGCGGTCTCCCGCGTGCGGGCCAGTGGCGAGGCGACGACCGCCTGGACGGTCCCCCGCCGCGCCAGCGTCTCCGCCACCAGCCGCGCCTGCTCCCGCCCCACCTCGGACAACGCGGGATCACTCCCGCCGCTCCCGGAGAACCGCTTCTGCGGAGTGAGCGGCGTCTCCCCGTGCCGCAGCAGCACGAAGGTCGCGGGCGCCCCGAGATCGGGAGCCGCACTCCAGCCGGGCGAGGAGGTGGTGGCGGAGGCGACGGTACGCGCGGCACGGGCGTCGCTCGGAGCGGCCCCGGCCGACTCCACCGGCTCGGAAGCGGGCACGGCCCGCCCCCGGGCCAGAGCCGCCCTCGCGGCCGCCGCCCCCGCGCGGGCATCCCCGGGGGGACCCTGGGGCTCGGCGGCCACCGGAGGCCGGGGCGTCCACACCTCGCCCTTCGCGCCCGCGTCCATCGCCTCGTTCGCCAGCCGGTCGGCGTGTTTGTTGCGTTCGCGAGGTATCCACTCGTAGGTGACCCGGCCGGGCGGGAAGACGCCGCGGGCCTCGGCGGCGAGGGGCTTCATGTCGGGGTGCTTGATCTTCCAGCGGCCCGACATCTGCTCGACGACCAGCTTGGAGTCCATGCGGACGGCGACCCGCGCCTCGGGGTCGAGGGCGTGGGCGGCGCGCAGGCCGGCGAGGAGACCGCGGTACTCGGCGACGTTGTTGGTGGCCACGCCGATGAACTCGGCGGCCTCGGCCAGGGTCTCCCCCGTGGCCGCGTCACTCACGGCGGCCCCGTACCCCGCCGGGCCCGGGTTGCCCCGCGACCCGCCGTCGGCCTCGACGACGAACTCCCGCACGCCCAGTGCTCCTTACCGGCCGGCTACAGACCCGACTCCGCCGTGCGCACCAGGATGCGGTGGCAGTTCTCGCAGCGGACCACCGCGTCGCGCGCGGCCGCGCGGATCTCGCTCAGCTCGGTGATCGCCAGCTCCTGGCGGCAGCCCTGGCAGGTGCGGGCGTACAGCTTGGCCGCGCCGATGCCGCCGCCCTGGACGCGCAGACGGTCGTACAACTTGAGCAGGTCGGCCGGGACGGACGCGGAGACGACCTCGCGCTCCTTGGTCACCGCGGCGGCCTCGTCGTCCAGCTCGCGGAACGCGGCGTCGCGGCGCGCGGTGGCGTCGTCGGACTTGGCCTGCACGGAGGCGACCCGCTCGGTCAGCTCGGCGACCCGCGCCTGCGCGGCCTCGCGGCGCTCCATGACCTCGAGGACGACGTCCTCCAGGTCGCCCTGGCGCTTGGCGAGGGAGGCGATCTCGTGCTGGAGGCCGGTGAGGTCCTTGGGCGAGGTGACCGCGCCGGAGTCCAGGCGCTGCTGGTCACGGGTGGCGCGGCGGCGCACCTGCTCCACGTCCTGCTCGGCCTTGGTCTGCTCGCGGGCGCAGTCGCTCTCCTCGGTCTGCGCGGCCACCAGCAGGTCGCGGAGCTGGACGAGGTCCTTGCCCAGCGTCTCGATCTCGGCGTGCTCGGGGAGCGACTTCCGCTTGTGCGCGAGCTGCTGGAGGCGGACGTCGAGGGCCTGGACGTCGAGGAGTCGGATCTGGTCGGCGGGCTCGGCGTTCAGTTGGGGGCTCCCATGGGGCTAGTGGTGACGGGGGACGCCGCGTGGGCGGTCCAGGGGTCGGTGACCGTCTTGGACACGTGGACGCGGAGGCCCCAGTCGTGACGGTCGGAGATCTGGTCGAGTTCGGCCGCGGCCAGCTCGCACCAGGGCCACTCGGTGGCCCAGTGGGCCGCGTCGAGGAGCGCGAGCGGGCGCTCGGCGACGGACGCGGTGACCGAGACGAACTCCGACGCGGGGTGGTGGCGCAGGTCGGCGGTGAGGAAGGCGTCCACACCGGCCGCGCGGACCCGGTCGAAGAGGCTGTCGCCGGAGCCGCCGCTGACGGCGACCGTACGGACGACGGCGTCGGGGTCGCCGGCCACCCGGATGCCCTGCGCGGTGGCGGGCAGCCGTTCGGCGGCGCGCTCGGCCAGCTCACGCACGGTCAGCGGGTGGTCCAGCTCGCAGATCCGGCCCAGGCCCCGGCGTCCGGCCGGGTCGTCGGGGTCGGGTACGAGGGGACCGGTGACCCGGAGGTCCAGCGCGCCGGCGAGGGCGTCGGACACTCCGGGGTCGGCCTTGTCGGCGTTGGTGTGCGCGACGTGCAGGGCGACGTCGTTCTTGATCAGCGTGTGCACGACGCGGCCCTTGGGGGTGCCGGCCGCCACCGTGGTCGTCCCCCGCAGGTAGAGCGGGTGGTGGGTGACGAGCAGGTCCGCGCCGAGCCGTACGGCCTCGTCGGCGACCTCCTGCACCGGGTCCACGGCGAACAGGACGCGGGTGACCTCCTGGCCGGGATCGCCCGTGACCGTGCCGACCGCGTCCCAGGACTCGGCCCGCTCGGCGGGCCACAGGGTCTCCAGCGCGGCGATGACTTCAGACAGACGGGGCACGAGGAAAGGCTACCTGTCCGTCCAGGGGGGCCGTACCGCGAACGGCGGCCCCGGGCCCGGTACGCCCACACCCGCCCTCTCCTCAGACGAATCGCTTCTGCGCCACCCGTATGTGTGAAGTGGTCCGGACCCGGCCCCCGGCCGTGCGTACGAAAACTAGCTTCGTCGCCGGAGGTGACCGAACCATGACGGCCTGTGCGATCGAATCCCCGTCGACCGGCGCGGAACACGAGGCGCCCACGACGCGGTACGCCATCACGGCGGACGGCGCGTACGCCGCCCGGCTCGCGCTGGACGGGGAGAACTGGTTCCCGGAGCGCTGGACGCTGGACGGCCCGGAGCCGTACGCGGTGCCGCTGCCCGGCGGGCAG
>NZ_MUNH01000106.1:0-7762 GCF_002154615.1 Streptomyces recifensis | reverse complement strand
TCCTCTTCGTCGCGCTGCCCGCCGACGCCGACGGACTGCCCACCGGGGTGCTGGTCGGCTACCTCGTCGTCCTCCTGCTCGCCGCCGCCCACGGCGCCCGCCTGGGACTGCGCAGCCCGCTGTCCCTGCGCGCGCCCCTCGCCCTCGTGCTGGGTCTGGTGCTGCTCGCGGTACCGGTCGGCGGGGCGCTCTGGTACGACGGTGCCCGCGCGGAGGCCGAACAGCAGGCACTGCTCGGCCGGCTGGAGAAGGCCGACGACCTGGTGGCGGCGGCCGGACGGCACACCTTCGCCGCCTCCCGCGCCGACTACCGCTCGGCCCTCGCCGTCTACCGCGACCTCGCGGTCGACCACCCCGGCTCCCGCGCCGCCGACCGTGTCCCGGCCCGGATGCGCGCCTACTACGCCGGCGTCGGCGCCGCGTACGGGCGGGGCGAGTACTGCGTGGCCGTCGAGCCCCTCCAGTTCCTCCGTACGGTGCCGCGCACCATGCCCGCCGACCAGCTCGGCTCGCTCACCCGCTGGCCCGACGACCGGCTGGCCACCTCGCTCTACGAGTGCGGCAAGGCCGATCTCGGCGACGGCGGCGAGGCATGGGTCGAACGGTTCCGTGAGCTGCTCGCCGACTTCCCCGGGTCACCGGCCGCGGCCAAGGTGGTGCCGGCCGTCGACGCGGCCGTACGGACCGCGCAGCAGGGGGTCGGCGGGAACGCGCCCTGCACCGCCGTGGACCGGCTGCACACCCTGGACACCCGGCTCACCGACCTCGCCGCCACGGCCGGCGACGCCTCCACCGACCTCACCGCGGTCGCCGCCCGCGCCGGGAGGGGCGGGGACGCGGGCGCCTACGAGTGCGGGGTGGACCAGTACAAGGACGGCGACTTCGCGGGGGCGCGGCAGAGCATGCGGAGCTATGTCTCCGACAGCAAGGGCGGGGGGAAGCGGGAGAGGGCCAAGAAGATCGCCATAGCCGCCGAGGTCGCCCAGACGCTCCCGGCGGCCGGGAAGAAGCTGCCCACCACGGCCTCCGGCGGCAGCATCTCCGTCACGGTGAAGAACGACAGCCCCCACGACATCACCGTGCTCTACACCGGCCCCGTCACCGGAAGCTTCACCCTCAAGGCGTGCGCCGGCTGCACGGCGTACTCCCTCACCGCGACCATCACGCCGGGCTTCAAGCCGTGCTCCGACAGCGGGCGGAACTACCCGCGGCGCACGATCCAACTGCCCACCGGAACCACGTACTTCGTGCACCAGCCGCAGGGCACCGGCGCCGGCTCCCCCGCCTCCGACACCGCGCGGCTCAGGTCGGGCTATGTGTACACCGAATGCGCCTACACCACGCGGACGTTCGGGTCCGGCACCTGACCGGGTCCTGCGGCCCGCACCGGCACCGTCCGGGTGACGGTGCCGCACAGGGCGGCGGGGCGCGGCTCCGGGCCGCGCTCCAGCCAGTCCCGGTACGCGGGGGCCTGGTGGGCCACCTCCCAGTAGGCATCGGCCAGTTCCTCGAAGCCCCGGTCGAGGTCGGTCTCGGTGCGGGCCGCGAGCAGCAGCCGCACCCCGATCGGGTCGCCGTGCAGCGGGCGGATGGCGAGGTCGGAGCGGGGATGCGCGGTGGGCTGGCTGACCGTGACCACCTCGCCGGTGGCGGCCAGCGAGTACGCGGTGAGGTAGTCGCCGTGCAGCAGGTCCGGCTCGATCCCTGCCTCGCGCAGCACCCGGCAGATCGCGTCCCACTCGCCGTCCACCGTGGAGTCCACCATCCACCGTTCCTCGGCCAGCTCGGTCAGCCGCACCTCGCTCCTGGCCGCCGCCGGATGGTCGGCCGCCAGCGAGACGAACTGCGGCTCCCGCTCCACCAGTACCCGTAGGCGCAGCCCCGGCGGCACCCGCAGCGGACTGCCCTCCACCTCGTGCACGAAGGCCAGCTCCAGCGCGCCCTCGGCGACCTGGCGCAGCAGCGCGTTGGCGGAGGCGTCCATCTGGAGCGAGGGCTCGGCCGCCGGGACACGGGAGCGCAGCCGGCGCAGCCAGCCCGGCAGGGCGCGGCTGGCGGTGGCGCCGATCCGCAGCCGGGGCCCGGCCGAGGCGCGGGCGGCGGCCGCGCGGGCCTCGGTGACCAGGGCGTCGAGTTCCCCGACCAGCGGCCGGGCCCGGCTCAGCACCAGCCGGCCCAGCGGGGTGGCGCGGCAGCCGGTGTGGCCGCGGGTGAAGAGCGGGCCGCCCAGCGCCTTCTCGATCCGGCGCAGTTGGGTGCTCAACGAGGGCTGGGCCAGGCCGAGTTCGCGCGCCGCCTGATGCAGGCTGCCCGCATCGGCGATGGCGCACAGAACCCGGAAGTGCCTCACCTCTAGCTCCATGACGGGAGCCTAGGGCGGGTTTGCATGCGCACGCCAGACGCATAAATCGCCGCGCACCGCCACGAGTTGCCGGCGATAGGCCGGTGCTATCGCAACTTGCCATTAGCCGCGGCCTGTTGATCTATCCAAGACTCGGAAGCAGCCGGTCGTTCACCCCCACTCGAACGACGGGCCACCCCCACACGCACCGAAAAGAGGAGCACCCCCACATGCCGTCCTCCCGCATGCCCGCGAAGAGCACCAGAATGATCGTCGCCCTCGGTCTCGGCGTGGCCGCCGCCGCGCTCGGCGCCGCCGCCCCGGCGTCCGCCCAGCCCGCTCCCGTCACCGCCCCGCACGCCGGATACACCGGCTCGGCCCGGGAGACGGCGAACAACAAGGCGTTCTTCGACGCGGTCCTGAAGTCGGTCGCCGAGAAGCGGGCCGAGAACCCGGGCCTGAAGTCGGTCACCATCACCTACAACCCGTCGGCCGCGCCGAGCTTCAGCTCCCAGATATCGAGCGCCGCCTCGATCTGGAACAGCTCCGTCTCCAACGTGAAGCTGTCCGCCACCTCCGGCACCGGCGACTTCTCCTACCGCGAGGGCAACGACTCGCGCGGCTCCTACGCCTCCACCGACGGCCACGGCAGCGGCTACGTCTTCCTGGACTACGCCCAGAACCAGCAGTACGACTCGGTCCGCGTCGTCACGCACGAGACCGGCCATGTGCTCGGTCTGCCGGACCACTACGAGGGTCCGTGCAGCGAGCTGATGTCCGGCGGCGGCCCCGGCCCGTCCTGCACCAACTCCAGCCCGGACGCCAACGAACGTGCCCGGGTCGACCAGCTCTGGGCCAACGGCTTCGCCAAGGCCCTGGCCAAGGTGAACCAGACCCGCTGACCCCTCGGCACACCAGGCCCCGCCCCGGACCGCGGTCCGTCGCCCCCACGCGACGGTCCGCGGTCCGTCGCGTTCCCAGGGCCCGTACGCGGTGCCGCCGATAGCTCGCTGCTATCCCAACTTGCCATCATCCGCAGGCCGTTGGCCTGCCCGAGACTCAGGGACAACCGGCCGTTCACCCCCATACGGACGGCCACCCCCACGTACGAAACGAGGACCCCACATGACGTCGTCCCGTACGTCCGCCAAGACCGTCAGATCCCTCCTCGCCCTCGGTCTCGGCGTCGCCGCCGCCGCGCTCGGCGCCGCCGCCCCGGCGTCCGCCCAGCCCGCTCCCGTCGCCGCCCCGCACGCCGGGTACACCGGCTCGGCCCAGGAGGCGGCGAACACCAAGGCGTTCTTCGACGCGGTGCTGAAGTCGGTCGCCGAGCAGCGGGCCGAGAACCCGAGCCTCAAGGCCGTCACCGTCTACTACAACGCCAGCCAGGCGCCGAGCTTCCGCTCGCAGATATCGAGCTCCACCTCCATCTGGAACAGCTCGGTCTCCAACGTCAAGCTGGCCTCGACCACCGGCACCGGCAACTTCTCCTACTACGAGGGCAACGACTCGCGCGGCTCCTACGCCTCCACCGACGGCCACGGCCGGGGCTACGTCTTCCTCGACTACGCGCAGAACCAGCAGTACGACTCGATCCGGGTCACCGCGCACGAGACCGGCCACGTACTGGGCCTGCCCGACCACTACAGCGGCCCGTGCAGCGAGCTGATGTCCGGCGGCGGCCCCGGCACCTCCTGCACCAACCGCTACCCGAACGCCACCGAGCGTTCCCGCGTCAACCAGCTCTGGGCCAACGGGCTCGCCAAGGCGCTGGCCAAGGTGAACCAGGACCGCTGAACGTCCTCCTGAAACGTAAGGGCCGTCGTCCACCTGGTGGACGACGGCCCCGCGTGTCTACCGGCTCAAGAGCGTCAGCAGCCGCAGGACCGATACGCAGCGAAGCTCAGGGGACGCACCGACTGGACCATGATCACGGAATCGCGGCGGCACCGGCACAGAACTAGGATCGGTCGCAGGGCACAGAACACAGCGCCATGAGGGGCTGCCCCGGCCGGCCATCCCCCAGGAGGTCCGCGATGGCGACGCTGCTGTCCGTCAACACAGGCATGCCCGAGGACGTCTCCTGGCAGGGAAGGACCGTCCGCACCGGGGCCTGGAAGGCCCCCGCCCAGGGCCCCCGCATGGTCCGGCGGCTCAATGTCGAGGGAGACGGCCAAGGAGACCTGGCCGGGCACGGTGGCGAAATCCGTGCCGTCCTCGTCTACCAGCTGCAGTCCTACCAGTACTGGCGTGCGCAGCTCGGTCGCGACGACCTGACCTTCGGGATGTTCGGGGAGAACTTCACCGTCGACGGACTGCCCGACGACGAGGTGTGCATCGGCGACCGCTACCGGATCGGCGAAGCCGAGTTCGAGGTCACCCAGCCCCGCGTCACCTGTTACCGCGTCGGCATGCGCCTGGGCGAGCCCGCCATGGCCTCCCTGCTGGTCGCCCACCACCGCCCCGGCTTCTACCTGCGCGTCCTGGCAGAGGGCCGTGTCCAGGCCGGCGACGAGATCACCCTCACCCGCCGGGGCCCGGAAGAACTCAGCGTCGCCGACACCGACGCACTGCTCTACCTGCCCGACCGCGACCCCGCGAAGCTGCGCAAAGCCCTGGACATTCCAGCCCTGAGCCCCGGATGGCAGCAGTCCTTCCGCGAACTCGCCGCCCCCCGGGAGCCCGCACAAGAACCGGGACGGGCCGGTGCACGCGCCGCCGCAGAGCAGCCCGAAGAGACGCCGGGATGGACCGGGTTCAAGACGATGCGCGTCGCCCGCATCGTCCGCGAGACCCCCGGCATCTCGTCGATCCACCTCCAGACCACCGACGGCACACCTCTCCCCGAGGCCCGCCCGGGCCAGTACCTCTCCCTCCGCCTGCCCCTCGCCGACGCCGCCCCCGCGGTGCGCAGCTACTCACTCTCATCCACCTCCGAAGACGGCACCTACCGCATCAGCGTCAAGCACGAGCCCCATGGGACGGTCAGCAGCTACCTCCACGCCAGGCTCCGTCCAGGGGACCTGCTGGGCGTCGCCAGCCCTCGCGGAACGTTCGTCCTCGAACAAGGGACGCGCCCGATCGCTCTCTTCTCCGCGGGAATCGGTGCCACTCCGGTGCTCGCCATGCTCCACCACCTGGCCGCCCGAGGAGATCCACGTCCTGTCTGGTGGATCCACACCGCACACGACCGCGCCCACCACGCCTTCGCGGACGAGGCCCACACGCTTCTGGAGCAACTCCCCGACGCCCACGAGCACATCTACTACACCTCGGGAACCCCACGCCCCGAGAAGTCCTCCATCACCCAGGGCCGCCCCACCGCCGCGTCCCTCAAGGGCCTGGGCATCCCCGCCGACGCGGACGCCTACCTCTGCGGGCCGACCGCCTTCATGGAGGACGTCGCAGGCTTTCTGCGCGATCGCGGTCTGAGCCCCGAGAGAATCCACACGGAACAGTTCAGCGCCCTCCCAGCCATCAACCCCGGCATCGCGCCCACAGCCGTCGTCCGGCCGCACCAACCAGCCGGCCCCCCGGGCACCGGCCCCCTCATCACCTTCGCTCGCAGCGGCGTCACCACCCCATGGTCGCCCGCATACGCCTCCCTCCTGGAGCTCGCCGAAGCCTGCGACGTCCCCACCCGCTGGTCCTGCCGCACTGGCGTCTGCCACACCTGCGTCACTCAGCTCGTGGCAGGTGACATCACCTACACCACCCCACCCCTCGAACCGCCCGAGACCGGCACCGTCCTCGTCTGTTGCAGCGCACCGACGACCGAGGCGGTCCTCGATCTGTAAGGGGCCGGCAGACGCGGCCACCCATGGGCCGCGCGCGAGCGGGGGCCGCGCCGCGCGGAGTTGGCCGGGCAGCGAGCCGGAGGGGCTGTGGCTGGGCAGTGCTGGTGGCGTACGGGGTGGGACTACCGGTCGCGGGTGATCGTCTTGTGCTCGACGTAGCCGGTCAGGCCGACCTTGCCGTATTCACGGCCGACGCCGCTCGCCTTGTAGCCGCCGAAGGGACCGTCGAAGCTCATCGGGGAGCCGTTCAGTGTGACCGTGCCGGTGCGCAGTCGGCGGGCGACGGCAAGGGCCCGCTCAGGGTCGGTGGTCCAGATGCCGCCGGACAGGCCGTAGACGGAGTCGTTGGCGATGCGGACGGCGTCGTCCTCGTCGTCGTAGGCGATGACGGACAGGACCGGGCCGAAGATCTCCTCCTGGGCGATGCGCATGGAGTTGTCGACGTCGGCGAAGACGGTCGGGGTGACGTAGTTGCCCTTTTCCAGGCCCTCGGGGATCTGCGGCCCGCCGGTGACCAGCCGGGCGCCCTCCGCCATCCCGACGTGGATGTAGTCGATGACGCGCTGCTGCTGGTCGGGGCGGATCATCGGGCCGACGAAGGTGTCCGGAGCGGACGGATCGCCGACCTTCAGCGACTCGACCATGGCCTTGATCGCGGCGACGACCTCCTCGTAGCGGCTGCGCGGGGCCAGGATGCGGGTCTGGAGGATGCAGGCCTCGCCGTTGTTCGCCAAGGAGCCGAATCTCAGGCCCTGGACGGCGGCGTCCAGGTCGGCATCGTCGAGGATGAGGGCGGCGGACTTGCCGCCCAGCTCCAGGCTGACCCGCTTGAGGTGCTCACCCGCGATGGAGGCGATGCGCCGGCCGGCGCGGGTGGAGCCGGTGAAGGCGATCTTGTCGACGTCGGGGTGAGAGACGAGGTACTCGCTGGTCTCGCGGTCGGCGGGAAGGATGCTGAGCACGCCCGCGGGAAGCCCGGCCTCGTGCCACAGGTCCGCCAGCAGCATCATGCTGAGCGAGTTCTCCGGGGAGACCTTCAGGACGACGGTGTTTCCGGCCAGCAGGGCCGGGACCAGTTTGGCGGTGGCCGCGGAGAACGGCGAGTTCCACGGGATGACGGCGGCGACCACGCCGATCGCCTCCCGTCGGACGATGGTGTCGAAGGACACCGACGGGTCGGACGGCTCGATGATCTCCTCCCAGCCGAACTCCTCGGCCGCCTTCAGGTACGCCTTGACCTGGCGGGTCAGGAAGGGCTGGCCGGCCTGGGTGAACCAGCCGGCCGAGCCGTTCTCGACGGAGATGGCCCGAGCGACGTCGTCGGCGTGGGCGGCGCGCAGGGCGTCGTAGCGCCGGACGATCTCCTGTCGCTCCTCGGGGCTGGTGCGGGGCCAGAGCCCGTCGTCGAAGGCCGCGCGGGCCGCGGCGACGGCGGCGTCGACGTCGGCGGGCGCGGCCTGTGCGGCGCTGCCCAGCACGGACTGGTCGTGCGGGGAAAGGATGTCGATCCGCAGATTCGGGTCGCTGGGGGCGACCCATGCGCCGCCGATGTAGAGCTTGTCGCGAAGAGTCATGTGTGCACGGTTCCTTGCTGCGAAAGGGGCGAGAGGGTGGTGGGGAGGAG
>NZ_MUNH01000105.1:0-15516 GCF_002154615.1 Streptomyces recifensis | reverse complement strand
CTTCGCACGTGCGAAGTCGGACGGGGTTCCGCCCGCCGCCGCGGCCGACCGGATCGCCGAGCAGCGGATGGCCGACGCGCGCGCCGCACGCTGACCGACACGCCGGGGGAGCCCGAACCCGGCGATCTTGTCCCGTCCGCGTGCGGGCGGGCACCCGGGGCCCCCGGCGGTACCCGCCGGGGGCAACTTGGAGAGAACTGTCACTTCCGTCGGCGGGTCGTACCCCGATAAGTGGTTAAAATCGGCATTGACCAGCGAGGACAGGGCTCCTCGTGGGTCCTGTGCACACGCGCGTGCTGCGGGCGACGTACCGTATGGGCGCGGGCTCAGGTACCGTGGAAGCCCTACGGACCGGCCTCTCTACGGGGAGTCCGTTTCGGATCATGAACGCGTGTCAGACTCTGGGGCCGTTGAGCCCCGTCACCGAGGGGGTCGAGCCATGGGGCGCGGCCGGGCCAAGGCCAAGCAGACGAAGGTCGCCCGCCAGCTGAAGTACAACAGCGGTGGGACTGATCTGTCGCGTCTGGCCAGTGAACTGGGCGCATCGACTTCGAACCAGCCGCCTAACAGCGAGCCGTTCGAAGACGATGAGGACGACGAGGAAGACCTCTACTCCCGTTACGCCGACCTCTATGAGGACGACGACGAGGACGAGGACGACGGTCCCTCACAGCACCGTCGCGGCGCTTGACCTTGCACTGAGCATGAACAGCGGAAGACCGGTCGGTGGCACTGCCACCGACCGGCTTCTGTGCTGTCCGGGAACCGGCCGGCGGCCGCGCTAGACCGCGTAGTCGCCGACGAGCCCGGCGGCGCTCTCCTGCTCGCCGCGCTCGGCGATCGTGCCGGCCACCCAGGCCTCGACACCCCGGTCGGCGAGCGTGGTCAGCGCCGCCTCCGCGGACTCCGCCGGGACGACGGCCATCATGCCGACGCCCATGTTCAGCGTCTTCTCCAGCTCCAGCCGGGCCACGTCGCCGCTCCGGCCGACCAGGTCGAAGACCGGGCCCGGCGTCCAGGTGGAGCGGTCCACGGTGGCGTACAGCCCGTCCGGGATCACGCGGGCCAGGTTGGCCGCGAGACCGCCGCCGGTGATGTGCGAGAAGGCGTGCACCTCGGTGGTGCGGGTCAGCGCCAGGCAGTCCAGGGAGTAGATCTTCGTGGGCTCCAGCAGCTCCTCGCCGAGCGTCCGGCCCAGCTCCGCGACCTCGCTCTCCAGCGCCAGCCCGGCCCGCTCCAGCAGGACGTGGCGGACCAGGGAGTACCCGTTGGAGTGAAGCCCGGAGGACGCCATGGCGATCACCACGTCACCGGAGCGGATGCGGTCGGGGCCCAGCAGCCGGTCGGCCTCCACCACGCCGGTGCCGGCGCCGGCCACGTCGAAGTCGTCCGGGCCCAGCAGACCGGGGTGCTCGGCGGTCTCGCCGCCCACCAGGGCGCACCCGGCGAGCACACAGCCCTCCGCGATGCCCTTCACGATCGCGGCGACCCGCTCGGGGTGGACCTTGCCGACACAGATGTAGTCGGTCATGAAGAGCGGCTCGGCGCCGCACACCACGATGTCGTCCATGACCATGGCGACCAGGTCGTGCCCGATGGTGTCGTAGACGCCCAGGCGGCGCGCGATGTCGACCTTGGTGCCGACCCCGTCCGTGGCTGAGGCCAGCAGCGGGCGCTCGTAGCGCTTGAGGGCGGAGGCGTCGAAGAGGCCGGCGAAGCCGCCGATGCCGCCGAGGACCTCGGGACGGCGGGTCTTCTTCACCCACTCCTTCATCAGCTCGACGGCGCGGTCGCCCGCCTCGATGTCGACGCCCGCGCTCGCGTAGCTGGCGCCCGTGGTCTCAGAGGACATGCTTGAGAGAACTTTCCTGTCGTACGGCTCGGACGGCGCAGCTCAGGGACGCCGGATGGCGTCGGCCGCGGCGGTGGTGGCGGGCCCGGCCGCCAGCTCGGTCTCCAGCAGCTGCTTGCCGAGCAGCTCGGGGTCGGGGAGGTCCATCGGGTACTCACCGTCGAAGCAGGCACGGCACAGGTCCGGCTTGGCGATGGTGGTCGCCTCGATCATGCCGTCGATGGAGATGTACGCGAGCGAGTCGGCGCCCAGGCTGGTGCCGATCTCCTCGATCGTCATGCCGTTGGCGATCAGCTCGGCGCGGGTGGCGAAGTCGATGCCGAAGAAGCAGGGCCACTTCACCGGGGGCGAGGAGATCCGGATGTGGACCTCGGCGGCGCCCGCCTCGCGCAGCATGCGGACCAGGGCCCGCTGGGTGTTGCCGCGCACGATGGAGTCGTCCACGACGACCAGGCGCTTGCCCTTGATGACTTCCTTGAGCGGGTTCAGCTTCAGCCGGATGCCGAGCTGGCGGATCGTCTGCGAGGGCTGGATGAAGGTCCGGCCGACGTAGGCGTTCTTCACCAGGCCGTTGCCGAAGGGGATGCCGGACGCCTCGGCGTACCCGATCGCGGCCGGGGTGCCGGACTCCGGCGTCGCTATGACCAGATCGGCCTCGGCGGGCGCCTCCTTGGCCAGGCGGCGGCCCATCTCGACGCGGGACAGATAGACGTTCCGGCCGGCGATGTCGGTGTCCGGGCGGGCCAGGTACACGTACTCGAAGACACAGCCCTTGGGCTTCGCTTCCGCGAACCGGGAGGTGCGCAGACCGTTCTCGTCGATGGCGATGAACTCGCCCGGCTCGATCTCCCGGACGTAGGACGCGCCGCAGATGTCGAGCGCGGCGGACTCGGAGGCGACCACCCAGCCGCGCTCCAGCCGGCCGAGGACCAGCGGGCGGATGCCCTGCGGGTCACGGGCGGCGTAGAGGGTGTGCTCGTCCATGAAGACGAGGCTGAAGGCGCCCTGGACCTTGGGGAGCACCGCATGGGCGGCCTCCTCGATGGTCAGCGGCTTGCCGTCCTCGTCGACCTGCGCGGCGAGGAGTGCCGTCAGCAGGTCGGTGTCGTTGGTGGCCGCGACCCGGGTGGAGCGGCCGTTGGTGTCCTTGGGCAGGTCGGCGACCATCTCCGCCAGCTGGGCGGTGTTGACCAGGTTGCCATTGTGGCCGAGCGCGATGGAACCGTGCGCGGTGGCACGGAACGTCGGCTGGGCGTTCTCCCACACGGAGGCGCCGGTGGTCGAGTAGCGGGCGTGACCGACCGCGATATGACCCTGGAGCGAACCGAGCGAGGTTTCGTCGAAGACCTGGGAGACCAGGCCCATGTCCTTGAAGACGAGGATCTGGGAGCCATTGCTGACCGCGATTCCCGCGGATTCCTGACCCCGGTGCTGGAGGGCGTACAGCCCGAAGTACGTGAGCTTTGCGACCTCTTCACCCGGCGCCCAGACACCGAAGACGCCGCAAGCGTCCTGGGGGCCTTTTTCGCCGGGAAGCAGATCGTGATTGAGTCGACCGTCACCACGTGGCACGTTCCCGAGTGTAGGCGAGGCCGACCGCTGGGCCGAATTGGGGATATGTGGCCCCCGCCGAACCCGGACTCGCGATCACTTTGGCTGATTCTACGTTTGCGCAGGTCAGAGGGGTGACCGCGGGTCGGGTCAGAGGTGGCCGCAGCTCAGGTGAGCGCTCCGGGAGCCTCTGGGAGCCGTCCTGAGTGAGTTGTCGCACATCATTCGGACGCGCTCGGCGTGAGCTGGACGCGCCCGCCCTCGCCCGTGGTGAGGGTGAGCGCGCCGTCGTCGGTACGGGCGGTCAGGGCACCGGAGTCGAGGGCGCGGGTCAGCGCGCGTTCGAAGGTCATACGGGGTTCGTCGCAGGCCATGCGGGTGGTGCGCAGGGTGCCGAAGTCGATCCGGCCGCCGTCGATGGTGGTGGGCGCGGAGAAGGTGTTGCAGCCGAGGTTGCCGGTCGCGCGGCCCTTTGCGTCGATGCGGATGCGGGCGGCCGCGGGGGCGCGGTGCGTGGTGCCGCCCTCGGTGACGCTGTCCACCCGCCAGTCCGTGCCGGTGAGCTTCGGGGGCGGCGCCACCGAGCCGCTGCCGGTGTCGGCGGTGCCGTTCCCACAGGCCACCGCGAGCGGTACGAGCGCGGCGGCCACGGTCAGTGTCATGCGCTGCGTGTGCCGGTCCATACCCCTCCGACGTGCGCGGCGCGGCCGGGGTTCCCCGCTATCCGCCGAGTGGCAGCAGCCCGGAGAGGTCGGCGCGCTCCCCGCTGGCGCTCACCTCGGCCCGCGCGACGGCGTCCGCCCAGGCCAGGCGCCCGGTGGCGAGGCGGACCCAGGTGAGCGGGCCGGTCTCGACCACGTTGGGCGGTGTCCCCCGGGTGTGCCTCAGCCCCTCGACGCACTGCACCACCGCGTAGGGCGGCACCCGGACCTCGGTGGAGCCGCCGGGCGCCTTCACGGCGAGGGCGTCGGCGAGCAGCCGGGTCGCGGCGGCCAGGGCCTGCCGGTCTACCGGCACCTCGAGTCCGGGCACCGCACCGGACAGGTCGTCGGCGGCGAGGACCAGCTCGACGGCGCGGGTGACCAGGTACTCGTTGAGCGGCAGCACCCCGGCACCGGTGTCCACCAGCGGGCTGCCCGGATGGTCGGCCAGCAGCGCCCGGAGATCCTCCTCGGCGGCACCGAGATCGAGCGGTACGGGGGTGAAGGCGACGGCCCTGCGCAGCGGCCACTCCGCGAGCGGCAGCGTCTGCTTGAACTGGGCCGGCCGCTCCACCGCCTGCCGCACGGCGAGGACGGACGCCGCGACCTGCTCGGCCAGCTCCCGCACGGTCGTCCCCTCCCGCCGCGTGGGCAGGGACAGTTGACCGGGATCGAGCCCCTCCACGGCCTCCCGCACCGCGCCGAGCTGGGCGAGCACGGCGGCACGGGTCCGGAGGGGGTCGTACTTACGGGCACGCTTCTTGGCCGGAGGCATGGAGCGACCCTATGCCGGGACGGCCCCCGCCCGGGTGGGGCGGGGGCCGTCCGCGGTCGTCACGCCAGCAGCGCCGGGATCGTGCTCTCGTGCGCCTCGCGCAGCTCGGCCAGGGAGAGGACGAACTCGCCCTGGATGTCGACCGAGTCACCGTCGACGACACCGATACGCGTGGCCGGGAGGCCCCGCGCGCCGCACATGTCGGTGAAGCGCAGCTCCTCCGAGCGCGGCACGGCGACGAGCGCGCGGCCCGCCGACTCCGAGAGGAGGAAGGTGAACGCGTCCAGACCGTCCGGGACGATCAGCCGCGCGCCCTTCTCCCCGAGCAGCGCCGACTCGACCACGGCCTGGATCAGACCGCCGTCGGAGAGGTCGTGCGCGGAGTCGATCATGCCGTCGCGGGAGGCGGAGATCAGGATCTCGGCCAGCAGCCGCTCCCGCTCCAGGTCGACCTTCGGCGGCAGCCCGCCGAGGTGGTCGTGGACGACCTGGGACCAGGCCGAACCGCCGAACTCCTCGGCGGTGTCGCCCAGCAGGTAGAGGAGCTGGCCCTCCTCCTGGAAGGCGACCGGGGTGCGCCGGGCCACGTCGTCGATGACGCCGAGGACCGCGACCACCGGGGTCGGGTGGATGGCGGCCTCGCCGGTCTGGTTGTACAGCGAGACGTTGCCGCCGGTCACCGGGGTGCCGAGCTGGAGGCAGCCGTCCGCCAGACCGCGCACGGCCTCCGCGAACTGCCACATCACGGCCGGGTCCTCGGGCGAGCCGAAGTTCAGGCAGTCGGAGACGGCGAGCGGCTTGGCACCGGTCGTCGCCACGTTCCGGTACGCCTCGGCGAGCGCGAGCTGCGCGCCGGTGTACGGGTCGAGCTTGGCGTAGCGGCCGTTGCCGTCGGTGGCGATGGCGACGCCGAGGCCGGTCTCCTCGTCCACGCGGATCATGCCGGAGTCCTCCGGCTGGGCGAGGACGGTGTTGCCCTGCACGAAGTGGTCGTACTGCGAGGTGATCCACTTCTTCGATGCCTGGTTGGGCGACGCGACCAGCTTCAGGACCTGCTCGCGCAGCTCCTCGGCGGTGGCCGGGCGGGGCAGCTTGTTCGCGTCGTCGGCCTGGAGGGCGTCCTGCCAGTCGGGGCGGGCGTAAGGGCGCTCGTAGACCGGGCCGTCGTGGGCGACCGTGCGCGGGTCGACGTCGACGATCTTCTCCCCGTGCCAGAAGATCTCCAGCCGGTCGCCGTCGGTGACCTCACCGATGACGGTGGCGATGACGTCCCACTTCTCGCAGATCTCCAGGAAGCGGTCGACCTTCTCCGGCTCGACCACCGCGCACATGCGTTCCTGCGACTCGCTCATGAGGATCTCCTCGGGCGAGAGCGTGGAGTCGCGCAGCGGTACGTCGTCCAGGGTGACGCGCATGCCGCCCGAGCCGTTGGAGGCCAGCTCGCTCGTCGCGCAGGACAGGCCCGCCGCGCCGAGGTCCTGGATGCCGACGACGAGCTTCTCCTGGAACGCCTCCAGGGTGCACTCGATGAGCAGCTTCTCCTGGAAGGGGTCGCCGACCTGCACCGCGGGGCGCTTGGAGGGCTTGGCGTCGTCGAAGGTCTCCGAGGCGAGGATCGACGCGCCGCCGATGCCGTCGCCGCCGGTGCGGGCGCCGTAGAGGATGACCTTGTTGCCGGCGCCGGACGCCTTGGCCAGGTGGATGTCCTCGTGCCGCATGACACCGATGGCACCGGCGTTCACCAGCGGGTTGCCCTGGTAGCAGGCGTCGAAGACGACCTCGCCGCCGATGTTGGGCAGGCCCAGGCAGTTGCCGTAGCCGCCGATGCCCGCGACCACGCCGGGCAGCACGCGCTTGGTGTCGGGGTGGTCCGCGGCACCGAAGCGCAGCGGGTCCACGACCGCGACCGGGCGGGCGCCCATGGCGATGATGTCGCGGACGATGCCGCCGACGCCCGTGGCCGCGCCCTGGTAGGGCTCGACGTAGGAGGGGTGGTTGTGCGACTCGACCTTGAAGGTGACCGCGTAGCCCTGGCCGACGTCCACCACACCGGCGTTCTCACCGATGCCGACGAGCATGGCGTCCGACTGGGGCGCCTTCTCGCCGAACTGGCGCAGGTGGACCTTGGAGGACTTGTACGAGCAGTGCTCGGACCACATGACCGAGTACATGGCGAGTTCGGCGCCGGTCGGGCGGCGGCCGAGGATCTCGAC
Organism: Streptomyces recifensis; assembly: GCF_002154615.1. NCBI lineage: Bacteria > Bacillati > Actinomycetota > Actinomycetes > Kitasatosporales > Streptomycetaceae > Streptomyces > Streptomyces recifensis. The sequence goes on along the minus strand of NZ_MUNH01000105.1, from coordinate 8,424 downwards.
CACCCGCTCGTACTCGTCCTTCTTCAGGCCCAGTTCGGCCCAGGGCAGCTCGACGTCGGGGGTCGCGGCCGCGTTGTCGACCGTGTCCAGAGGCGTCCGGCTCATGCGTTGACCAGCTTCTTCAGGATCGAGGTGAAGAACGGGAGGCCGTCGGTGCGGCCGGTTCCGATCAGCGGCTCGACGGCGTGCTCGGGGTGCGGCATGAGGCCGACCACGTTCCCGGCCTCGTTGGTGATGCCGGCGATGTCGCGCAGCGAGCCGTTGGGGTTGACGTCCAGGTAGCGGAAGACGACCCGGCCCTCCGCCTCCAGCTTGTCGAGCGTGTACTCGTCGGCGACGTACCGGCCGTCCATGTTCTTGAGCGGGATGTGGATCTCCTGGCCCTGGCGGTAGTCGCCGGTCCAGGCCGTCCCCGCGTTCTCCACCCGCAGCTTCTGGTCGCGGCAGATGAAGTGGAGGTGGTCGTTGCCGAGCATCCCGCCGGGCAGCAGGTGCGCCTCGGTGAGGACCTGGAAGCCGTTGCAGATACCGAGGACCGGAAGGCCGGCCTTCGCCTGCTCGATGACGGACTCCATCACCGGCGAGAAGCGGGAGATCGCCCCGGCGCGCAGATAGTCGCCGTAGGAGAAACCGCCCGGCAGCACGACGGCGTCGACCTGCTTGAGGTCCTTGTCCTTGTGCCAGAGGGCTACGGGTTCGGCGCCGGCGAGGGTGATCGCGCGCCGGGTGTCACGGTCGTCGAGACTTCCCGGAAATGTGACGACACCAATACGAGCGGTCACTCGGCGGCCCCCGCTACTTCCTCCACCTTCACGGTGAAGTCTTCGATCACGGTGTTGGCGAGGAAGGATTCCGCCAGATCATGGATGCGGGCGAGCGCGGCCTCGTCGACCGGCCCCTCTACTTCCAGCTCGAATCGCTTTCCCTGACGGACGTCCGAGATCCCCGCGAAACCCAGGCGTGGCAGCGCACGCTGGACCGCCTGGCCCTGGGGGTCGAGGATCTCCGGCTTGAGCATGACGTCGACTACGACGCGTGCCACTGGCACTCCCGGTGTGTGGTGCTGAGCAGGTTCCTTCAGACTACCCGTACAAAATTTCTACGCGGGTAGAGTTGGAGGTTTCTACGTGACCCGCATCACGATCGGGTGTCGAACACCGACCCCGGTGGAAATTTCTGGGAAAGTTCTGCGGGCCACTGGTGAGGCCTATTGAGTCCGGACACGCGGAGGTATTCAGTAGGGCTTCCCAATTCATTGGCGCGCACTGTACAAATGAATTGGCAATAGCCGATACTCGGCACGTCATTGCCGGCTCGACACCGGTACCGACGTGCCGCACGAAGGGACCGATATCCGTGGCGCAAAAGGTCGTGGTCACGCTCTTCGACGACATCGACGGCTCGGAAGCGGCGGAAACGATCGCCTTCGGACTCGACGGCAAGTCGTACGAGATCGACCTGAACGAAACCAACGCCAAGAAACTGCGCAAGGCGCTCGCGCCCTACGTGGAGGCCGGCCGCAAGCGCGCACGGTCCGGGAAGGCGTACCGGCAGACCGAGGTCGCCCCCGACCCGTCGGCGATCCGCGCCTGGGCCCAGGCGAACAAGATGGACGTGCCCGCCCGCGGCCGCATCCCCAAGAAGGTCTACGAGGCGTTCAGCGAGGCCCGCTGAGCCCGTACGGGCTTCACCCTCAGGGCCTGGACCCGCGGGCCCTGAGACTCGTTCACCTGCCGCCGCGGGGACCCGACTTGCGCAACCCCCCTGCTGATCGGCTAATGTCTGGCTCACGCCGAGGGGCAAGGCCGAAAGGCCGAAACCCACGGACCGTGCGGGTGTAGTTCAGTAGTAGAACACCCCCCTTCCAGGGGGGAGGCGCAGTGTGCGATTCCTGTCACCCGCTCTGGCACCGGTCATGACCATCCTTTTGGATCAGGTAGGCTGGTGCTCGCACCGATCGGTGGGAGCCGGTCGGGAGCAGTGCGGACGTAGCTCAGTTGGTAGAGCGCAACCTTGCCAAGGTTGAGGTCGCGAGTTCGAGCCTCGTCGTCCGCTCAGTGAAAAGGCCCCGGTCTTCGGACCGGGGCCTTTTGCATGCCGCCATGGGGCTGACCTTTTCCCGGAACACCGGTGCGGTACTGGATCTCCGGATACCGGGCGCCGGCGGTGTGAGGGTCGCCACAGCCCCGCGGGCCGAACTGCCCGGCTGCCAGGTGCTGATCGCGACCGGGCACGGTGGCCGGGTCACCTGAAGCGGGCGCTCGCGGCCGGGGTGCGGGGGCGCGTGCCGACGCCGGTCAGCGCCGGACGACTCGCCGGCGTCATCAGCATCCTGCACGCCGGAAACCGCTGCGCCGAACTCGAGTTGGTCGCCGCCGCGACCTCCGCCGGCGACTCCCGCTGACCGTGCGAAAGGCGGGAACCGGCGGCCGGCGGGGCGCCGTCACGGAGATCGCCGAGCGGGCCTCGCTGCCACCGGGGAGACGGTACGGACCCGCCTGTTCTCGACCGTCACCACGCCGGACGCCGGGCACCGGCACACCGCGGTGTGTCTCGCACACCACCGGGGTTGGGTATAGTTGGCTCCGCGCCACGGCGCACTGCGGACGTAGCTCAGTTGGTAGAGCGCAACCTTGCCAAGGTTGAGGTCGCGAGTTCGAGCCTCGTCGTCCGCTCCATGAAGAAGCCCCCCGGTTCTCACCGGGGGGTTTCTTCGGTCCCAGGGTGCGGACACCCCCTATGACCAGCGGGTGCCGGTCAGGCGCTCGTACGCCTCGATGTACTTGGCGCGGGTCGCCTCCACCACCTGGGCGGGCAGCGCGGGCGGGGGCTGCTCGCTCTTGCGGTCCCAGCCGGACTCGGGGCCGGTCAGCCAGTCCCGCACGAACTGCTTGTCGTACGACGGCTGGGCGTGCCCCGGCTCCCAGGTCTCGGCCGGCCAGAAGCGCGACGAGTCGGGGGTGAGCACCTCGTCGGCGAGGACCAGGGTGCCGCCGTCGAAGCCGAACTCGAACTTGGTGTCGGCCAGCACGATCCCCCGCTCACGGGCGATGTCGCGGGCACGGGCGTACACCGCGAGGGTGAGCTGGCGGAGCTGGGCGGCGGTCTCCGCGCCGACCTGGCGGGCCACCTCCTCGTACGACACGTTCTCGTCGTGCTCGCCGACCTCGGCCTTGGTGGCCGGGGTGAAGATCGGGCCGGGCAGCTCCGAGCCGTCCACCAGCCCCTCGGGCAGGGCGAGCCCGCAGACCGTACGCGACTCCCGGTACTCCGCGAGGCCCGACCCGGTCAGATAGCCGCGCGCCACGCACTCCACCGGAACCATGTCCAGCGACTTGCAGACCAGGGTGCGGCCCGCCCAGTCGGCCGGGGCTCCCTCGGGCAGCTCGGTGCTGATGACGTGGTTCGGCGCCAGGTCGCGGAGCTGGTCGAACCACCACAGGGACAACCGGGTCAGCACCCGGCCCTTGTCGGGGATCTCGGTGGGCAGCACCCAGTCGTACGCGGAGATGCGGTCGCTGGCGACCATCACGAGGTCGCCCGCCTCGTCGCGGTACAGATCGCGCACCTTGCCGGTGTGCAGGTGCACCAGACCCGGAACCTGGAGCGGCTCGGGCTTTTCTACGAATCCGGACACGGTTCCTCCCCGTGGTTCTGTCCAACTGCCTCGATTCTCCCGTATGCCGGGGAGGGGGCAGGTGGCAGGGTCAGTCCCGCTTGCAGATACGGTCCAGCAGGTTGGCGGTGGCGCGCTGGACGCGCGCGTCCACATGGCCGGGCCGGTCCAGCGCGGGTGACCAGGCGAAGGTGCCGGAGGCGAAGACCCAGGCACCGGAGGGGGCGCGGTACAGGGAGGTCTCCTGGTGCCGCCGGACGCCCTCGCCGTCGGTGTAGGGGGAGTGCGCGAGCAGCACGCGCTCCTCGTGCTCGGGCAGGGCGGTGCGCGGGAAGTACCGGTCGGCCTCGCCCGCGACCAGGCCCGCGATCTCGTCACCCTCGCGGGCGCCGGTGGCGTCCCACAGCCAGTGCCCGGCGTTGCGGACGATCAGCGGATGCGGCTCGGGCACCCGGCCCGCGTACTGGATGTCGATCACCTGCTGTTCGGGGCGGTCGATCTCCCGCCACAGCACCGGCTTTCCGGGGCCCTTGCGCTTGCGGCAGGTCAGCAGCCGGTCCGGCACCCCGGACGCGGAGGGGGACAACTCCACCTGCCAGTACATGGTGTTGGCCGACAGGAAGACCAGTGAGGTCCCCCGGTCGCGGGCCTCCTCCACCGCCCGCCGCATCGGCGCCGACCAGTACTCGTCGTGGCCGGGGAAGACCAGGCCCCGGTACCGGGTGGGGTCGATCCGGCCGGCGTGCAGATCGCGGGCGTCGGCGTAGGCGAGGTCGTAGCCGTAGCGCTCGGCCCAGCGGATGAAGTCGTAGGCGTGGCCCACGTGCAGGGGCAGGCCCGCACCGGCGTAGGGGCGGTCGAAGGAGACCGTGGTGGCGGCGTCGGCCTCGCCGAGGAGGGTGCCCTTGTCGTCCCAGGCGTGGTAGAGGCTGGCCCCGGTGCGGCCGTCCTCGGGGTAGAGGTTGTACGCCTGCCAGGTGATGTCCGGGAGCAGCAGGAGCAGGTCGGCGGGCTCGTCGTCGCGGACCGTGAAGGGCACGTGGGAGCGGTAGCCGTCGGCGGTGGTGAGGACCGCGACGTACGCCCCGACCCGCCACTCGGCGGGGACCTGGAGGCGCCAGGACAGCCACCAGTGGTGGCAGGAGACCGTACGGTCGGCGGCGAGCGGCGCGGACTGGACGATGCCGGAGAGCCGGGGGCTGGTGGTGATCTTCGCGGCGCCGTGCCCGGCGTAGTGGCCGATCCGGTAGATGTCGACGCTGAACTCCTGCGGCGGGTCGACCGTGATGTGGAAGTCGATCGCCTCGCCGGGGGCGACCGCACCGGTGGACGCGAACCCCTTGATCTGGCGGCCCACGTCGTCGGCCGAGCGCGGGCCGGGACCGGCCGAACGCGGCGCCGGGACGCGCGCTCCGGGCCGGCCGGACCGGGTGGTGGCCGGCTGGATGGGGTCGACGTACCAGGGCACCACGTGTCCGGTGTCGTCGAAGTAGGTCTCGCTGCCGCGCAGCCAGGGCACCGGGCCCAGGCCGAAGGGATCGGTGACGGCGTGCGCGAGCGCTCCCGACTCCCACCGGCGGATGTGCTCCGAGGTCATGGACGCCCCCTCCCTCGTGTCCCCCGTTGCCAAGATGGCGTTGTCTGTGGTGCCAGGACCGGAACCCGGTGTCGTCGCCTGCCGTCTCGGGTGTGCTCGGTGCGCCGGATCGCTCGGCCGTGTGGGCGCGTGTCGTATGCCCGTGCCATGTGCGTGCCGGTCCCAGCACATCACATAACGCACGACTCCGGTCACTGTTCGTTGTGAATTGGCCTGAAGTGGAAGGCGGTGCTCCGTTACGCCGGTGGACGGCCGGGACTCCTGGTGCCCGGTGACGACTTCTGTGCCGCTTGGCTCAGACCAGCCGGACCGGCTTCTCCGGCCGTATCCCGGACTCGGCCAGCCAGGCGCGCAGCGGGGCCGGATCGCCCTCCTCGATCAGGCTGAGCACCTTGGGGGTGAGGTCGGCGGCGCGCTCGCCGTCCAGCAGCAGGGTGGGGCCGTCCAGCCAGTCCAGGCCGGGGGCGGCTCCGGCGGTGTCGACGGCCGCGCAGCAGATCATCGCGGTGATGTGCGCGGCGAGCAGTTCGCGTCCGGTGCGCGGGGGCTGGAGCGGGAACAGCGGCAGATCGCCGTCCTCCCAGAGCGCGCTGTCGGGGCCTTGGGCCCTCGCCCCCCGCGGTACGGCGCTCTCCTCGCGCTCCTCGCGGGCGAGGGCCGCGCTGAGGCCGGCGGCGAGGAGGGCGCTGCGCTCGGTGGCGGGGTCGGGGTCGGCGTCCGCGCTGCCGGGGGTGTCCGCGCTCTCTTCGCTGACTTCGCTGACTTCGCGGTCTTCGTTGTCGAGGGGAGCGGTGGGTGCCGGGACCGTGAGGGCGGTGGCGGCGGGCTCGGCGAGGTGGTCCAGGACGCGGGCGAGGGTCGGGCCGCCGGGGTCCGGGGCGGCCGGGTCCAGGCTGGGGCTGACGCCCAGGGAGTCCAGTACCCGGTGCAGCCGGGCCGCCTCCGCGCGCCAGGTGCGGTCCACGACCTCCTCCGGGTATGCCTGCCAGTCCACCGGCGCCCAGCTCGGGCCCGACTCCGCCGGGCCGCCGTGGAAGAGGCGGGCGGTGAGCAGGGACACCGCCTCGTCCACCGCGCCGGGCTCCTCCAGCAGATCGCACGCCGGGCGCTCGCCGAGCCGGGCGGCGAAGCCGTCGGCCAGCCGGTCGCGCCGGGACAGCTCGGTCAGCGCGGCGGCCACGCCCACGTCAAGCCGGGACGGCCAGCGGCCCATCCGCCACGCGGGCAGCGCCACCTTGGTCAGCAGCCGGTCCCAGCCCGCGTACGCCAGGCCGACCTGCTCCTGGGCGGCGATCCGGGGGCCGTAGTCCACCGCGTGGGCACGCTCGGCGGCGGCCGTGGCGACCCCGCGCTCCATCAGCGCAGCATGCTCACGGCAGCCCCGCAGCAGCAGCCGGGCGACCCGGCCGAGGGACGCGTACACCCCACGGGTCAGCGGGCCGCGGCCCGGCGCGTCGGCGACGGCCACCGCGGCGTCCAGACCGCGGACGAAGCGGCGGGCGGCGGCTATGTCGGGCTGCGCGGAGGGGCCCGTACCGGCGACGACCGGGGCGAGCACCGCGCGCAGTTCCGCGACCCGCATCCACCACAGGAAGGGCGACCCGATCACCAGCACCGGCGCCGGGACGGCCAACCGCCGCTCGATGCGGGCACCGGGGACCGCCGGCTCGTCGTGCGCGCGGCTGACGGGCGGGGCGTGCGCCGGATGCGTACGGTCCTCGAGCCAGCTGTCGCAGTCCGGGGTGAGCGCTATCGCGGAGGGCGCGGGCACGTCCAGCCGGTCGGCCAGCTCGCGCACCATCCGGTACAGGTCGGGGGCGGACCGCTCGGACACCGGGACCGTGGGGCTCGCGGCGGGGCGCGCGCGGGCCACTACCAGGGCGATGCCGGCCGTCGCCAGCAGCACCAGCACCGCGAGGACGCCCACCACCCACCGGGCCGTGTCCCAGCCCTGGCCGGTGAACTGGCCGGTGGCCGCGCCCGTCAGCAGGATCACCTCGGCGGCCGCGGGCAGCAGCGCCACGGCCAGCGCCCTGCTGCGCACCCGCAGCACGGCCAGCGCGCGCGAACGCGCGGCCCTGGCGCCCAGCTCCCCACCGGTTCCGGTCATGCGCGACGCTCACCCCCTGCCTGCCGATCGCGTGCTGTCCTGGCGGTGCCCACTCCCCCACTGTGGCACCCGTCACTGACATCGCAATGCCGGTGGGCCAAGTGCCGGACCGCATGCGCCGCACCATAGTTGGGGCCCCGGCCCCCGTCAGCCGGATAGCGCATTGCTCACTCGATGGAATGGCCTTGGTCAGAGCTGGGTGACAGACGGCAAAGATCAGGCCCCGGATTTCGGAGTCCGGGGCCTGAGGTCGAAGGAGGGCTTCTACGCCCCGGTCGCGGCCGTCTCGGCCGTCTCGGCCGCCTTCGCCGCGATGTCGGTGCGGTGGTGCGAGCCGTCGAGACCGATCCGGGCCACCGCGCGGTACGCCCGCTCGCGCGCCTCGGCGAGGTCCTCGCCGGTGGCCGTGACGGACAGCACGCGGCCGCCCGCACTGACGACGGTGTTCCCGTCCTGCTTCGTCCCGGCGTGCAGGACGTAGGCGTGCGGGGCGTCCTCGGCGGCCACCTCGGCCAGGCCGGTGATCGGGTCGCCGGTGCGGGGGGTGCCGGGGTAGTTGTGCGAGGCGACGACCACGGTGACGGCCGCATCCTCGCTCCAGCGCAGCGGCTCCAGGTCGGCGAGGGTGCCGTTGGCGGAGGCGAGCAGGAGGGAGGCGAGCGGGCTCTTCAGGCGGGCCAGCACGACCTGGGTCTCGGGGTCTCCGAAGCGGGCGTTGAACTCGATGACCCGTACCCCGCGCGAGGTGATCGCCAGCCCCGCGTACAGCAGGCCGGAGAAGGGGGTGCCACGCCTGCGCAGCTCGTCCACGGTCGGCTGGAGCACGGTGCGCAGCACGTCGTCCACCAGCTCCGGGTCGGCCCACGGCAGCGGGGAGTACGCGCCCATGCCACCGGTGTTGGGGCCCTCGTCGCCGTCGAGCGCGCGCTTGAAGTCCTGGGCGGGCTGGAGCGGTACGACCGTCTCGCCGTCCGTCACCGCGAAGAGCGAGACCTCGGGGCCGTCGAGGAACTCCTCGATCACCACCCGCTCGCACCCGGCCGCGTGCGCCTTGGCCTCCTCGACGTCCGAGGTGACGACCACGCCCTTGCCCGCGGCCAG
>NZ_MUNH01000104.1:0-5966 GCF_002154615.1 Streptomyces recifensis | reverse complement strand
AGTCGATGCCGACCGCGAGGCCGATCATCGTGGCCAGGGTGGAGGTGGTGGAGCCCAGGTCGAGCGGGGTGGCCAGCGCGGTGATCGCGGAGACGCCGATGCCGACACCGATGATGGCGGTGAGCAGCGGCAGCCCGGCCGCGATGAGCGAGCCGAAGGTGATGACGAGGACGACGGCCGCGATGGCGATGCCGATGACCTCGCTGGACCCGGTCTCGGGCGCGGTGGTGAGCGCGTCGCCGCCGATCTCGACGGTCAGCCCGGCGTCCCGCGCGTGCCCGGCGCTCTCCTTGAGGGCGTCACGGGAGGAGTCCTCCAGCTCCATCCCGGAGACCTTGTACTTCACCGAGGCGTAGGCGATCGTGCCGTCCCGGCTGACCGCCTTGCCGGTGTACGGGTCGGCGACGGAGGCGACCTCGGAGCCGGAGCCCAGCTCCTTGACCGTCTTCTCCACCGCCGCCTTGTTGCCGGCGTCGGTCATCTTCTGGCCCTCGGGCGCCTTGAAGACGACGCGGGCGGTGGCGCCGTCGGCGCTCATGCCGGGGAAGCGCTGCTCCAGCAGGTCGAAGGCGCGCTGCGCCTCGGTGCCCGGGATGGAGAAGGACGAGTTGCCGGCGGGCGGCGCGGAGGCGGCGCCCACCCCGGCGAGGGTGAGCAGCGCCACCCACAACAGGGCGACGAAGTGCCGTCGCCGGAAGGCGAATCGGCCGAGTTTGTACAGGTACGTGGCCACGAGGGCGTACTCCCGGTCAGGTCGTGAAAGGCATCTGGGCAGGAAAGGTCAGCCCGGCGACGTGAGCGGTGACGTCAGGAGGTGGGCTTGCTGGGGAGGGGTCGGTCAGGTGGTGGGGACGCCGAGAGCGGGGAGGATCACGGCGTCGATGTAGGAGCTGAGGAAGTCCTGGGTGGGAGGCTGCCCGTCGATGAGCGCCCGGGTGGCGAACGCGCCGATCATCATGTGCACCACGAAGGGCAGCGCCGGGCTGTCCGGGGCCACCTCGCCCCGGTCCACGGCACGCGAGAGCATCCGGCTCAGCTCGGTCATCTCGGGCTCGATGACCTGCTCCCGGAACGCCTGCAGCAGGTCCGGGTTGGTGTGCGTGGCCATGGCCAGACCCCGCATGAGGGCGGTGTTCTGCTCCATGGCGCAGTCGTCTTCGCGATGCACGAGTGCCAGGAAGTCCCCGCGCAGCGAGCCGGTGTCCACGTCGGAGATCCGGCCGGGCTTGCTGTGCCGGATCGCGCGGGCGACCAGTTCGGCCTTGCCGCCCCACTGGCGGTAGAGCGTGGCCTTGCTGGAGCGGGTGCGGGCGGCGACGGCGTCCATGGTGAGGGCGTCGTAGCCGACCTCGCGGAGCAGGTCGAGGACCGCCTCGTACAGCTCGGCCGCCCGCTCGGGCGTGAGTCTGCTGCGACGCGCGGTGGCGGCGTCGGTCATCCGCCTCACCCTCTCCCGCTCATCCGGACGACATGGCTCGCGTACGGGACTCCGTACAGGATGACGGTACCCCGCACTCGTACGAAACGAAACCGTTTCGTACGAGTGCGGCGCGTGGCCTGCGTCACGGGGCACGGACCCGCACGAGTTGCTGTGCCCCGCGCGCCGGAAAAGCATGGATGGGTGAGCTATCTGCGGCTTCCCCACATCAGTGACGACCTGCTGTGCTTCGTGGCCGAGGACGACCTCTGGCTGGCGCCGCTCGACGAACCGGGCCGCCCCTGGCGGCTCACCGCGGACCGCACCAAGGCCGGACACCCCCGCTTCTCGCCCGACGGCAAGCAGATCGCCTTCACGAGCTGGCGCAGCCTGGTGCCGGAGATCCACCTGGTGGACGTGGCCGGCGGCCCGGCGCGGCAGCTGACGTACTGGGGCAGCGCCGACACCCAGGTGTGCGGCTGGACGCCCCCCGACCAGCACGGCAGGAGCGACATCCTGGCCGTCGCCTCGCACGGCCAGCCCTTCTCCTACTTCACCTGGGCCCACAAGGTCGGCACCGACGGCAGCCCCGGCGGGCGGCTGCCCTGGGGCCCGGTCGGTGACATCCAGGTCGCGGACACCGCGGGCGAGCACCAGACCCTCCTCCTCACCGGCACGCCCCCGCACGAACCGGCGTCCTGGAAGCGGTACCGCGGCGGCGCGACGGGACGGCTGTGGCTCCAGGGGCGTCGGCTGCTGGCGGACATCGACGGCCAGCTCTCCTCCCCGATGTTCGTCGCCGGCCGCATCGTCTTCCTCTCCGACCACGAGGGCATCGGCAACCTGTACTCCGTCGCCCCGGACGGCACCGACCTGCGCCGGCACACCGACCACGACGCCTTCTACGCCCGGCACGCCGCGACCGACGGCGAGCGGGTGGTCTACCAGTGCGCCGGTGACCTCTGGATCGTGGACGACCTCTCCCCCACCGGCACCCCGCGCAGGCTGGACATCGACCTGGGCGGCCCCGCCCCCGGCCGCCGTCCCTACCAGGTGCCCGCCGCGCACAACGTGGACGGCCTCTCGGTGGACGAGACCGGCCGGGCCAGCGCGGTCACCGTCCGGGGCAGCCTGTACTGGCTCACCCACCGCGACGGCCCGGCCCGCACCATCGCCGACACCCCCGGCGTCCGGGTCAGGCTGCCGGAGATGCTCGGTTCGACCGGCCAGCTCGCCTACGTCACCGACGCCGAGGGGGAGGACGCGGTGGCCGTCGCCCAGCTCCCCCGCGCCACCGGCGGCCGCGAGCCCCGGCTGCTCGGCGAGGGGCGGCTCGGCCGGGTGCTGGAGCTGGTCTCCGACCCGGAGGGCGAACGGCTGGCGGTCGCCTCGCACGACGGCAGGCTGCTGCTGATCGACGTGGCGGAGGACGCCGAGAGCACCGAGGGACGGGCGCCCGGCACCGTCACCGAGCTGATCCGCTCCGACAACGGCCCCGTCCGTGACCTCGCCTTCTCCCCCGACGGCGCCTGGCTCACCTGGTCCCACCCCGGCATCGGCCGCTCCCTGCGCCAGATCAAGCTCGCCCGGATCAAGGACCGCCAGATCGTCGACGTCACCAACGGCCGCTTCGAGGACGAGAACCCGGTCTTCACCAGCGACGGCCGCTACCTCGCCTTCCTCTCCTGGCGCGGCTTCGACCCGGTGTACGACGTGCACACCGGCGACCTGTCCTTCCCGCTCGGCTGCCGCCCCTACCTGGTCCCGCTGAACTCGGCCACGCCCTCCCCCTTCGCGCTCAATCCCGAGGGCCGTCCGGCGGCGGGTGGGCTCGATCCGCTGGAGACCGGGTCCGGCGAGGGCGGCACGGTGACCGTGGAGGTGGAGGGGCTGGAGAACCGGGTCACGCCGTTCCCGGTGATGTCCTCCAAGTACTCGGCGCTGCGCCCGGTCGCGGGTGGCGGGCTGGTGTGGCTGCGCTGGCCCATCTCCGGCGCGCTGGGCGAGACCTTCGTCAACCCCGCCGACATCAGCGGGCGGCCCACGCTGGAGCACTTCAACCTCAGCAAGGCGAAGAAGTCCGAACTGGTCGGCCACCTGGACTGGTTCGAGGTGAGCGGCGACGGCACCCGGCTGGTCGTGGTGGACGAGGGCGACCTGCGCGCGGTGCCCGCCACCGAGCCCGGCGACAGCGACACCACGGTCTGGATAGACCTGCGGCGCATCCTGCACGAGGTGGACCCCGCCGCCGAGTGGCGCGGCGCCTACGCCGAGGGCGGCCGGATCACCCGGGACTACTTCTGGGACCCCGGCATGTGCGGGATCGACTGGACGGCGATCCTGGAGCAGTACCGCCCGCTGGTCGAACGGGTCGCCTCCCCCGACGAGTTCGCCGACCTGATGCGCGAGGTCCTCGGCGAACTGGGCACGTCGCACGCCTATGTCACCCCGGCCCGGCGCAACGAGGGCCCGCCGCACTACCAGCGCCGGCAGGGCCTCCTCGGCGTCAACTTCGTCTGCCGGGACGGTGCCTGGATGGTCGCCCGCATCCTCGACGGCGACTCCTCCGACTCCCGCGCCCGCTCCCCGCTGGCCGGCACCGGCATCCGCGCGGGCTCGGTGCTGACCCATGTCAACGGGCGCCCGGTGGACCCGGTGACCGGGCCGTACCCGCTGCTCGCCGGCTCCGGCGGCACCACCGTCGACCTCACCTTCACCCCGCCGCCGGGCGAGCCGGGCCCCGCCCGGCGGGTGGCCGTGGTCCCGCTGCTCGACGACCGGTCGCTGCGCTACCAGGACTGGGTGGCCAAACGCCGCGAGGTGGTACGGGAGCTGAGCGGCGGCAAGTGCGGCTATCTGCACATCCCCGACATGGGCGGCTCCGGCTGGGCCCAGTTCAACCGGGATCTGCGCCTGGAGGTCTCCCGGCCCGCGCTGATCGTGGACGTGCGCGGCAACGCGGGCGGGAACATCAGCGAACTGGTCATGGAGAAGCTGACCCGGAAAATCCTCGGCTGGGACCTCACCCGTGACGCCCAGCCGGTGTCGTACGCCTCCAACGCGCCGCGCGGGCCGGTGGTGGCGCTGGCGGACGAGGCGACGTCCTCCGACGGCGACATGATCACCGCCGCGATCAAGCTGCTGGGGCTCGGCCCGGTGGTCGGGCAGCGCACCTGGGGCGGGGTCGTCGGCATGACCGGCCGGCACCGGCTGGGGGACGGCACGGTGATCACGGTGCCGATGAACGCGGCCTGGTTCGAAGAGTACGGCTGGTCCGTGGAGAACCGGGGCGTCAGCCCCGACCTGGAGGCGCTGCGCACCCCGCTGGACTGGGCCGAGGGCCGCTACGCGCAGCTCGACGACGCGGTGGGGCTGGCGCTGGACATGCTGGAGACGAACCCGGCCGCGGTGCCGCCCGACTGCAGCGACGTACCGGACCGCTCGCGGCCGAAGCTGCCGCCGCGCGAGGAGGGGTGAGAGGGCAAAAAAGAGGGCGGGACCTCCCGCCGTTAACAACGTATAGCGCAAGGGGGGCCTTGCGGCAAGGCCCCCCTCATGCCGCAGAATCGCTCGCCGAGCCCAGAACCTGCGGAAATGAGTGATCCACTACATGTGTGCGCTGCTGTCCGAGCGTGAGCCCGCGCCGGAGTCCCGCGCGTTCGACCTCCCCGACCGGCTCGCCGCCAAGGCCGACCCGGCACTGATCGCCGCCGACGAGCGGCACTTCGCGGACATCGCCGCGAGCCTGGAGCAGACCGTCGCCGAGCTGTCCGCGAGCCTGGACGCCCTGCGCCGGGCGCCCGGCGGGGTCGGCCGGGAGGTGCTGGAGCGGGACCTGGAGATCCACCGGCTGACCGCCCGGCTGCGCGCCCTGCGCCGCTTCGGCCTCGACCTCTGCCTCGGCCACATCGTGCACGACGGCGACCCCGAGCCGGTCTACATCGGCCGGCTCGGCCTCACCGACAGCACCGGCCGGCGGCTGCTGATCGACTGGCGCTCCCCCGCCGCCGAACCGTTCTTCGCCGCGACCCACGCCCACCCGATGGGCCTTCTCCGCCGCCGCCGCTACCGCTGGACGCGCGGCCGGATCAGCGACTACTGGGACGAGGTGTTCACCGCCGAGGGTCTGGAGCACCACGCGGCGCTGGACGACCAGTCCGCGTTCATCGCCACCCTCGGCACCAACCGCTCGGAGCGGATGCGGGACGTGCTCGCCACCATCCAGGCCGACCAGGACGCCATCATCCGGGCCTCCTCGCGCGGCGCCCTGGTGGTGGACGGCGGCCCCGGCACCGGCAANNCACCGCCGGGGCGGCGTGCTGTTCGTCGGCCCGCACCAGCCCTACCTGAACTACGTCGCCGACGTGCTGCCGAGCCTGGGCGAGGAGGGGGTCCAGACCTGCACCGTGCGGGACCTGGTCACCGAGGGCGCCACGGCGGGCGTCGAGGCGGACCCGGCGGTGGCCCGGCTGAAGTCCTCCGCGGACCTGGTGAAGGGCATCGAGAAGGCGGTGCGCTTCTACGAGACCCCGCCCACCGACCCCCTGAC
>NZ_MUNH01000103.1:0-14288 GCF_002154615.1 Streptomyces recifensis | reverse complement strand
GGTGCGGGGGAGGGCGCGGCGGTGAACGTGGCGCTGCCCGCCGGGACCGGGGACGCGGGGTGGCTGCGGGCGTTCCACGCGGTGGTACCGGAGCTGCTGGCGGAGTTCCGGCCACAGGTGCTGGTGTCGCAGCACGGGGCGGACACGCACTTCGAGGACCCGCTCGCGCATCTCGCGGTCTCGCTGGACGCGCAGCGGGCGGTGCAGGTGGCCTGCCACGAGCTGGCGCACACCTACGCGGACGGCAAGTGGCTCGCGCTGGGAGGCGGCGGGTACGCGGTGGTCGACGTGGTGCCGAGATCGTGGACGCATCTCGTGGGCATCGCGGCCGGGCGGGAGATCGCGCCGGAGACGGTGATCCCCGAGAGCTGGCGGCAGGAAGTGTACGCGCGCACCCGGCAGTCGGGGCCGCAGCGGATGACCGACGGGCGCTGGCCGGTGAGCTGGGCGTCCTGGGAGTCGGGGTACGACCCGGCCGACCGGCTCGACCAGGCGGTACTGGCCACCCGGCGTTCGGCGTTCCCGCTGCGGGGTCTGCTGGCCTGAGCGGGGCGTGGCGAGTAGTCGTTACGCCAACCGTGCGGTCTTTCCCCCGTTCCTCCTCCGGTCGCCGGCCCGATGGGCCACGATCGCACCCGTGTTGGACACCGGTGCCCTGCGCGCGCACCTGCTCGCGGCCCGTCTCGCCGGGGAGGTCGCCACCGCGCGGGAGGACAGCCTGCGCAACTACCGGCTGTTCGCCGCGCGTGACCCCCGCGCGCTGATCGGGATCGATCCCGAACGGTCCTGGGGGCAGCGGGAACTGCTCGGTCTGATGGCGGACCGGTGCGGGGTCTCCGCCGATCCGCTGCATACTTCGGGCCGGGACGTGATCGACCCGGAGCGGACGCTGGCCGCGCTGGACGCCTTCGCGCTGGCGATCGCCGGCGCGGCCCGGCGGGGGGTGCCGGTGCTGTTCGGTACCGGGCACCCGCGGCAGCTCCTGGGGTTCTACGCCGCCCTCGCGGACGCGGTGTCGGCGGCGGGATGTGAGATTCTCACCCCCGCGCAGGGTCGCTGTGTCGACATATTGACCCGGTTCGGTCTACGCACGCACCACCTCGACTACGTACGAGGGGTTGCCCTGGTGCGGGAACCGGCGAGCGGGCGCCGGGGTGGTGAGCCGGGTGCGCACAGCCATTCCCCGCTCCCGGTTCGGGTCGCGCTGGCCGCCGCCGCGGAGTCGGGCGGGCCCCTGCCCGGACTGGTCGTCGGGGATCACGGATGGGTCTGCGGCGCAGGTCAGTTGGGGTTCGAGGCGATCGGTCTGGCCGACTCCGACGACCCCGCGCCCTTCGTCGGTGAGGCCGAGGGAACGGTGTCCGTGGTCGTTCCGCTTGACGACGCCGTACGGTCTGGTCACTACCGCCCGCTCACCCGCTACGTACTCAAACGAGCGTGTCTGTCACAGTAGGCCGCCGATGGGGACACCTCTTCCCCATTCGCATCACCCGCCCCTAGTCTGGGGAGTGAGCACGCAACGACGAAGAGTCACCGGAAGGGGAAGCCGGTGGCCGTCGAGTGCGGAAGGTTCAGGTGTGTCATGGCTGGTGCAGGCGAGAGGCCGTTGAACGAGGTCCAGTTCCTCACCGTGGCGGAGGTCGCCTCGGTGATGCGAGTGTCGAAGATGACCGTGTACCGCTTGGTGCACAGCGGTCATCTGCCCGCGATCCGGGTGGGGCGGTCCTTCCGCGTCCCCGAGCAAGCGGTTCACGAGTACCTCCGGGAGAGCTACGTGGGGGTGGAAACGGCCTGACGGCGGTCCGGAAGATCCCGGAACAAGCCCTCGATTACGACCACGGCGCTCGGGCGGGTAGGCTGACCCCTCGTAGGTCGTATGGGCCCATGGCGCCCAGCAACCGAGTCATGAGAAGTGAGCGAGGGTAGTCGTGGGCTCTGTTATCAAGAAGCGGCGTAAGCGGATGGCCAAGAAGAAGCACCGCAAGCTGCTCAAGCGCACGCGCGTTCAGCGCCGCAACAAGAAGTAAGCGGCACCGCGCGAAGACGCGTCCCCGGTGGCCCCCAGTCCGACAAGGACTGGGGGCCACCGGCATGTCCGGGTCACCTTCCGGTGACAGTGACCCGATAGGTTGGCCGCACACGGGGAACGCGGACGAGGACGCGGTCCTCGTGCGCGCTCCCGCGAGGTCGGAAGAGAGGCGCTGGTCTTGGGAAAGGTCGTGCTCGTCACCGGAGCCGCCCGGCAGCTCGGCGGCCGGTTCGTGCGGCGCGTCCAGCGTGACCCGGAGGTCGACCGGGTGATCGCCCTGGACGCCGTACCGCCCGCGCACGACCTCGGCGGGGCGGAGTTCATCCAGGCCGACATCCGGCAGCCGACCGTCGCCCGCGTGCTCGCGGAGACCGGCGCCGACACGGTCGTCCACATGGACGTGACCGGCACCGCGCTGGGTGGCGGCAGCCGGGCCACGGTCAAGGAGACCAATGTCATCGGCACCATGCAGCTGCTCGGCGCGTGCCAGAAGTCGCCGGCCGTCAAGCGGCTCGTGGTGAAGTCCAGCACCAACGTCTACGGCTCCGCCCCGCGCGACCCGGCCGTCTTCACCGAGACCACCCCCGCCAAGTCGCTGCCCAGCGGCGGCTTCGCCAAGGACGCCGTCGAGGTCGAGGGGTACGTGCGCGGGTTCGCCCGGCGCCGCCCCGATGTCGCCGTGTGCGTGCTGCGGTTCGCCAACATCCTCGGGCCCACTCCGGACACCCCGCTCGCCTCCTACTTCGCGCTGCCCGTGCTGCCCACCGTGCTGGGCTACGACCCCCGGCTGCAGTTCGTGCACGAGGACGACGTGATCGAGGTGCTGCGGATCGCCTCGCACGAGCCGCGCCGGGGCACCCTCAACAGCGGCACCTTCAACATCGCGGGCGACGGGGTGCTGCTGCTCTCGCAGTGCTCGCGCCGGCTCGGCCGGCCCACTGTGCCTCTGCTGCTGCCCGCGGTCACCTGGGCCGGGTCGCTGGTGCGTACGCTCGGCATGACGGACTTCTCACCCGAGCAGATCCGGCTGCTCACCCACGGCCGGGTGGTCGACACCGGCCAGATGCGCGACACCCTCGGGTTCGTGCCCACGTACACGACGGCGGAGACGTTCGCGGACTTCGCGCGCGGACAGGGTCCCGGGCTGCTGCCGCCCGAGACGCTCGCGGAGGCCGTCGACCGGGTCGCCGTGCTGACCGCCGGGAGCGGCGCCCGTGTCCCGCAGCCCGGCGCCAACTGAGGAGAGCGGCAACGATGGCGGACGCCAAGGTCATTCCGTTCGACGACGACCGGTCCCGCGGGGGCGCGGGGCAGCGGCCGCAGCGCCGCCGGAGCACGGGCGGCCGGCCCGGCGCGGTCCAGCCGCTGCCCGCCAGAGGGGACACCCGTGACGAGAAGCCCCCGGCCGAGGAGCGCGCGCGGGAGGCGGCCGACGCCCTGGAGCAGCGGGTCGCGCGCGGCCTCGCCTTCCTGCGCCGCCGGCTCACCGGGGACTACGAGGTCGACGACTTCGGGTACGACGAGGAGCTGACCGACCAGGTCCTGATGTCCCTGCTGCGCCCGGTGTACGAGAAGTACTTCCGGGTCGAGGTGAAGGGCATCGAGAACATCCCGGCCGAGGGCGGGGCGCTGATCGTCGCCAACCACTCCGGGACGCTGCCGCTGGACGGGCTGATGATGCAGGTCGCCGTGCACGACCGGCATCCGGCCGGCCGGCATCTGCGGCTGCTCGCGGCCGACCTGGTGTTCGTGCTGCCGGTCGTCAACGAGCTGGCCCGCAAGCTCGGTCACACCCTCGCCTGCGCCGAGGACGCCGAACGGCTGCTGGGCCAGGGCGAGCTGGTCGGGGTGATGCCGGAGGGGTTCAAGGGGATCGGCAAGCCGTTCGGGGAGCGGTACAAGCTCCAGCGGTTCGGCCGGGGCGGGTTCGTCTCCACCGCGCTCAGGCAGGGGGTGCCGATCGTCCCGTGCTCGATCGTCGGCGCCGAGGAGATCTACCCGATGATCGGCAACGCCAAGACGCTGGCGCGGCTGCTGGGCTTCCCGTACTTCCCGCTGACGCCGACCTTCCCCTGGCTCGGGCCGCTCGGGGCGATCCCGCTGCCGACGAAGTGGACCATCCAGTTCGGCGAGCCGATCCCCACGGACGGGTATCCGCCGGAGGCGGCCGAGGACCCGATGCTGATGTTCAACCTCACCGACCAGGTGCGTGAGCAGATCCAGCACACGCTGTACAAGCTGCTGGTGCAGCGGCGTTCGGTGTTCTTCTGAGTGCTCTCACAGCGGTCTTCCGAAGGCCGTACGCGAGGCGGACGTGAAAGCGGGGCGCCCCTGCTCGGAAAGGGGCGCCCCGCTCTCGTACGCGCTGCGGGCTACTCGGCGTCCTTGCTGTCGATGCCCAGGCCGGGCAGGAGGCCCGGCAGGAGCGGCGGCAGGGTGACGTCCGGCTTGCCCGACGGGCTGGACGACTTGCCCGCGGACGGCGAACCGCCCTCGGAGCCACCGGTCTTCGGCGGGTCCAGCAGACCGCCGGTGTTGCCACCGAGAAGTCCGTCGCCGCTGTCGCCGGTGGCGGAGCCGCTCGGAGTGCCGGGGCTGCTGTCCCGGTCCTTGCCCGCCGACGGCGTGTCACCGGTGCTCGGAGAGCCGGACCGGTGGCCGCTCGCGGAGCCGGACGGGGCCACGCCGGGACGGCCGCCGCTGTGACCGTCGTCGCCCTTGGTGGCGGGCGGTTTGGGCAGCAGCGACTCCAGCGGGGCCACCTCTTCGTCTATGGCGTCGAAGACCGAGGAGACCTCGTCCTTCACATCGCCGAGCTGGACCGGGAGCCGGTCGCTCAGCGTGCTCCACACCTCGCGGTGGGAGCGGGAGAAGGCGGACAGAGCCTGGATCGGGCCGAGGGAGTCGGGGTCCGCCTCATAGGCCGCGTGCAGCAGGCGGTGGCCCTCGGTGACGTCGTTGCGCATGCCGGAGAGGGTGCGGCGGATCTCGCCGATGGACTCGTGGTCCAGCCCGCCGCTCCGGTCGCGCTCCATCAGCCTGCGGGCCTCGTTCAGCCGGGTGGAGGCGTGGTCCAGGTAGGCCTGGCCGCGCTCCCCGTCGCCCTGGCTGAGGTAGTTGAGCTGGAAGTCCTCGATGCCGCGCTTCAGTCCGTACAGCGAATCGCCGGGCAGGGCCTCGGAGCTGGCGGCGGCCACTCCGCCGAAGGCACCGGCGGCCACGCCCACGCTGAGTCCGCCCGCGGTGAGCCCCTTGGCCAGCCGGGACCTGGGGCGCAGCTTGCTCAGCGGGCCGGCCCGGTGCGCGCCCCGGCCGGGGGAACGCTGCTCGGGTACCGACGCCTGAGCCGCTCCGCCCAGGGTGCCCTCCTGGACCATGGCCTCCATCGCGGCCACCAACTGGGCCCGCTGGACGACCTTGACCTCCGGGTCGAGCTGGGGCCTGGGCAGCTCACCGAGTCCTTCCGCCAGGGCCAGCAGCTCGCCCTGATCGGATCTGTCCTCGGCGGGCGGTGGTTCCGCCCGGTGTGCGTGCTCGGCCGCCGTGTCCCGGTCGGACTGCTCCTCCAGGGCCTGGGCGAAGGCGTTCGCCCGCCGGTGCGCCGATACGTTCGCAATCACTGGCGGCACCTCCTCTCGTCATGACGGTCGACTCACAGGGAGCCTGTATCCCGCACAACGAGCGGCTCGGCACTTGGGTTACGGACGTCGGGCCGCCGGATCGCAAAACCAACTCACTTTCACCAAGGGTGAGTTGACCGTCGCTCTGCGTCGCGGGGCGGGCGGCCTCAGCGGGCGTCTTCCGGGAGGAGCCGGGCGAGGGTGCGCACGGCCCGGTACTGGAGGGTCTTGATGGCGCCCTCGTTCTTGCCCATCACCCGCGCGGTCTCGGCGACCGACAGGCCCTGGAGGAAGCGGAGCGTCACGCACTCCTGCTGCTGGGGGTTGAGCCGGCGCACCGCGTCCAGCAGCGCGGCGTTGGAGAGCGACTCCAGGACGGAGTCCTCGGGGGAGCGCGCGACCTCGTTGGCGTCGAGCATCTCGCCGGTGGTGACCTCCAGCCGGAAGCGGCTGGACTTGAAGTGGTCGGCGACCAGGTTGCGGGCGATCGTCACCAGCCAGGCGCCGAAGTCGCGGCCCTGCCAGGTGAAGGTGCCGATCCGGCGCAGGGCGCGCAGAAAGGTCTCGCTCGTCAGGTCCTCGGCCGTGGCCTTGCCGCCGACCCGGTAGTAGATGTACCGGTACACGGTGTCGCTGTACTGGTCGTAGAGGCGGCCGAACGCGTCCGCCTCACCTGCCTGGGCGCGTTCGACCAGGTCCATCATGCGGGCGCTGTCACTGTCCGCGGCCGGCCGGCGGGCGGCGGGCGCGCCCGTGGAGCGGGCTCGTCTGCCGACGGCCGCGCCGCGTTCGGCCAGTGCGTAGCACGGACCGATGGGCGCGGCGCCGGCGCCGGCGAAGGCGGGGACGGTGTGCGCGGTGGGGACGAGGCCGCGCAGCGTGTCTTTGACCGTTGCGACAGTTGCGCGCAGCGTAGCCAGGCCCGAGGCGTCAACCCCGACGTGTGGGTACACGGGACTCCCAGAGGCAGAGCTTCCATCACGTGCAGTACGGGACCTTTCACCCGTCGTAGCGACGGAGGGGTACCGGTTTGCGTCTGAGGAGAATAACGCTTCGTGTAGACCCTGCTACACCCAGTTGCTCAAATCGTCGATTAGGTCGCCTGTGTTAGCGATTGACGACCTTTCAACTTGCGGAATGTGATCGCTTGTTGATCGAAACTGGGCTGATTTCTGTGAAAGCTGAGGCGTGTTCGAAGGGCGGATGCATACTTCGGGCGCGCGGGAGCCGTGGCCGGATCAGCGGCGGCGGCGGCTCAGGGCGATCGCCGCGGCCGTGCCGCCCGCCACCGCGCCGACCCCGGCGGCCGCCGGGATGCCGACCTTGGCGGCCTTGCGGCCGGTGCGGTAGTCGCGCAGCCGCCAGTCCTTGTCGCGGGCGTGCCGGCGCAGCTTGGTGTCCGGGTTGATCGCGTAGGGGTGGCCGACCAGGGAGAGCATCGGGATGTCGTTGTGGCTGTCGCTGTACGCGGCGCAGCGGGAGAGGTCCAGCCCCTCGGCGGCGGCCAGCGCCCGTACCGCCTCCGCCTTGGCCGGGCCGTGCAGCGGCTCGCCGACCAGGCGGCCGGTGTAGACGCCGTCGACGGACTCCGCGACCGTGCCGAGCGCGCCGGTGAGGCCGAGACGGCGGGCGATGACCTGGGCGATCTCCACCGGGGCCGCCGTCACCAGCCAGACCTTCTGGCCCGCGTCCAGGTGCGCCTGGGCGAGCGCGCGGGTGCCGGGCCAGATGCGGTCGGCCATGTACTCGTCGTAGATCTCCTCGCCGATCGTCTCCAGCTCGGCCACCCGGTGGCCCTTGACGATGGAGAGCGCCGAGTCGCGGGCCTCCTGCATGTGCTCGGGGTCCTCGACCCCGGCCAGCCGGAACCACGTTTGCTGCCAGGCGAACCGGGCGAGTTCCCGGGTCTCGAAGAACTTCCGCTTGTACAGACCGCGCCCGAAGTGGAAGAGCGCGGCGCCCTGCATCACGGTGTTGTCGAGGTCGAAGAAGGCGGCGGCCCGGTCGTCGCCGAGCACGGGGAATTCCGGTTCCCGCTCGGCGCCCGCGGGTTCCGGGTGTTCCTGCGTGGACTTGCGGGCGGCCTCCGCGGAAGCCTCGCCTGCCAACACGCTCCGCGCCGTGGCGGAGCGCCTACGGGGGGTGAGCCATCCAAGAGCGGCCATGGCGTGAGCATAGCCAGTCCGTTCGGCGGTTCCGGAGCCGAGAGGTTCGGAGTCTGTGAACTCCGGGCATACGTACCCCTTCGCGCAAGGGCCGAGGCGGGGGTGCGGGGCGGGACAATGACCCGTATGAGTCCCCTCTTCCGGCGCAAGGCCGCCCCCCAGGAGCGGCTGGTCACCCTGATCCGCAAGCCCGGCTGTCATCTGTGCGACGACGCGCAGGCCGTGATCGAGAAAGTCTGCGGCGAACTCGGCGTGCCCTGGGAGGGGCGGGACATCACCGAGGACCGCGCGCTGCACGACCAGTACTGGGAGCAGATCCCGGTCGTCCTGGTCGACGGCGAGCAGCACACCTTCTGGCGGGTGGACGAGGGGCGGCTGCGCCGCGCGCTGACCGGGTGACGGACGGCTCCGGAGGGGCCTCAGGGGCGCGAAACGCGGCGAGTGTGTAGTTTTGCCCCCAGGTAGGGCCCCGCAACGGGCATGCGTGACCCCGGTCACGTTGACCGGGCAAATCGGACACCATCTTTGTGCACACGTTCACAAAGACATAGCCTTCTTGTCGACGGGGCGGTCCGGGGAAGCATGACCGCTCGCAGCCCCGCTCTACCCGCAGGAGCACCGTGGCAACTGGCCGAACTCACCGACCGGCGACCCGCAGCCGAGGGATTCCCGAGGCCACCGTCGCCCGGCTTCCGCTGTACCTCCGAGCGCTGACGGCCCTGTCGGAGCGCTCGGTCCCCACGGTGTCCTCCGAGGAACTGGCCGCGGCGGCGGGCGTCAACTCCGCCAAGCTGCGCAAGGACTTCTCCTACCTGGGCTCCTACGGCACCCGCGGCGTCGGGTACGACGTGGAGTACCTCGTCTACCAGATCTCCCGCGAGCTGGGCCTGACCCAGGACTGGCCCGTCGTCATCGTCGGTATCGGAAACCTCGGCGCGGCCCTCGCCAACTACGGCGGCTTCGCCTCGCGCGGCTTCCGCGTGGCGGCGCTGATAGACGCCGATCCCGCGATGGCCGGCAAGCCGGTCGCGGGCATCCCGGTGCGGCACACCGACGAACTCGAGAAGATCATCGAGGACAACGGCGTCTCCATCGGCGTCATCGCCACCCCCGCCGGCGCCGCCCAGCAGGTCTGCGACCGGCTCGTGACCGCCGGGGTCACCTCCATCCTGAACTTCGCGCCGACCGTGCTGACCGTCCCGGACGGCGTCGACGTGCGCAAGGTCGACCTCTCCATCGAGCTGCAGATCCTGGCCTTCCACGAGCAGCGCAAGGCCGGCGAGGAGACCGCGGCCGGTGACGGAGCCGTACCCGCCAAGCGCTCGAGCGCCGACGGCCAGGGACCCGACGGGGACGTGCCCGCCGTGATGCCGGCATGAGCCTCCTCGTCGTAGGGCTGAGCCACCGCAGTGCCCCGGTCAGCGTGCTGGAGCGGGCCGCGCTGAACGCGGACGCCCAGGTCAAGCTGCTCCAGGACACCGTCGCCGCCGACCCGGCCACCGAGGCCGCGGTGCTCGCCACCTGCAACCGCATCGAGCTGTACGCCGACGTCGACAAGTTCCACGCCGGTGTCGCCGAGCTCTCCACGCTGCTCGCCCAGCACAGCGGGGTGGGCCTGGAGGAGCTGACGCCGTACCTCTACGTCCACTACGAGGACCGGGCCGTCCACCACCTGTTCTCGGTGGCCTGCGGGCTGGACTCCATGGTCGTCGGCGAGGGGCAGATCCTCGGCCAGATCAAGGACGCCCTCGCCCGTGCCCAGGACCTGCACACCGCGGGACGGCTGCTGAACGACCTCTTCCAGCAGGCGCTCCGCGTCGGCAAGCGCGCCCACTCCGAGACCGGCATCGACCGCGCCGGGCAGTCCCTGGTCACCTTCGGCCTGGAGCAGCTCGCCGCGGACACCGACGTGCCGGGCTGGGCGCGGGGCCGGACCGCGCTGGTCATCGGCGCCGGGTCGATGTCCTCGCTGGCCGCCGCCACGCTGGCGCGGGCCGGGGTCGGCGAGATCGTCGTCGCCAACCGCACCTTCGAGCGCGCCGAGCGGCTCGCGCAGATCCTCGCCGACGCCGAGGGCGCCACCGCCCGCGCGGTCCGCATGGACGCCGTGGCGGCGGAACTTACACGTGCCGACGTGGTCGTCTCCTGTACCGGCGCGACCGGTCTCGTACTGACGGCGGACGCCGTCGCCGAGGCCGTCGCCGGACGCACCGGGGAGCCGGCGGCGGAGGTGAGCGCCGCAGCTCCGGCCGGGACCACCGACCTGCCGCCGGCCGGTGCCGGCACCGACGAGAACTGCCCGCTGGACCTGGCCTCCGTGCAGGGCACGCCCGGCTTCTCCGTGCACGGCGAGGCCGCCGTCGCCGGGATGGACGCGGCCACCCTGGAGCAGCACGCCGCCTGGGTCGGCGAGGGCACCTCCCTGCGGGAGCACGGCCGCGAGCACGACGCGGGCGGCCGCTTTACCCCCGAGGCCGACGCCGGACTGATCGCCGCGCTCGCCGAGGCCGTCGCCGCCTCGGGCCGCGTCCCCGAGTACCGCAGGCCCGAACCGGTCGCCGAGATCCCGCGCCCCGCCCCGGCCGTCTTCCTCCTCGACCTCGCCATGCCCCGCGACATCGACGCGGCCGTGCACCGGCTGGCCGGGGTCCGCCTGGTGGACATCGAGTCGCTGGCCGAGGCGTCCGCCGACGCCCCGATGGCGTCCGACGTGGACCAGGTTCGGCGTATCGTCTCCGACGAGGTCGCGGCGTTCGGTGCGGCACAGCGGGCGGCGCACATCACGCCCACCGTGGTCGCGCTGCGCACCATGGCCGCCGACGTCGTCGCCGCCGAGATCGCGCGGCTCGACGGACGCCTGCCCGGCCTGGACGACCGCCTGCGCGGCGAGATCCGGCAGACCGTGCACCGCGTGGTGGACAAGCTGCTGCACGCGCCGACCGTACGGGTCAAGCAGCTCGCGGCCGAGCCCGGAGGCACCGGGTACGCGGACGCGCTGCGCACCCTGTTCGACCTCGACCCGGAGACGGTCGCCGCCGTCTCGCGGGCCGTGGACAACACAGACGAGAAGGACCGACCGGCATGACTGACAAGGCACTGCGACTGGGGACGAGGCGGAGCAAGCTCGCCATGGCCCAGTCCGGGCAGGTGGCGGACGCCGTGAGCCGGGTGACCGGCCGGCCCGTCGAGCTGGTCGAGATCACCACGTACGGCGACGTCTCCCGGGAGGCGCTGGCGCAGATCGGCGGCACCGGGGTGTTCGTCACGGCGCTGCGGGACGCCCTGGTGCGCGGCGAGGTGGACTTCGCGGTTCATTCGCTCAAGGACCTGCCCACCACGCAGCCCGAGGAGCTCGCCCTGGCCGCCGTGCCGGTGCGGGAGGACCCGCGGGACGTGATAGTGGCCCGCGACGCGCTGAAGTTCACCGACCTGCCGCGCGGCGCGCGCATCGGCACCGGCTCGCCGCGCCGCATGGCCCAGCTCAACGCGTACGCGCGGACCCACGGGCTGGACATCGAGACGGTGGCGATCCGCGGCAACGTGGACACCCGCATCGGGTACGTCCACGAGGGACGGCTGGACGCCGTCGTGCTCGCGGCCGCCGGACTCAACCGGATCGGCCGGATCGACGAGGTGACCGACTTCCTGTCGGTCGACACGGTCCTGCCCGCCCCCGGCCAGGGGGCCCTGGCGATCGAGTGTGCGGCATCCGACGCGGATCTCGTCGCCGCCCTCGGCGAACTCGACGACCCGCACACGCGGGCCGCCGTCACCGCCGAGCGGTCACTGCTCGCCGCGCTGGAGGCCGGCTGCAGCGCCCCTGTGGGTGCGCTGGCCGACCTCTTGATCGACGGGCCTGTAATCAAGGAAATGCGCCTGCGCGGCGTCGTCGGCACGACCGACGGCTCGCGGATGGTGCAGCAGTCCACCACCGGTTCCGTGCCCCTGACGCACGACGGGGCGATGGCACTCGGGCGCGAACTCGCCACCGAGATGCTCGCCCAGGGCGCGGCCGGTCTGATGGGGGAGCGAGCACATTGAGCCCCACCGCCTTTCCCGCCGGTCCCGAGCACGGGCACGTCACCTTCCTGGGTGCCGGACCCGGAGATCCGGGACTGCTGACTCTGCGCGCCGTGGAGGCGCTGTCCCACGCGGACGTCCTGGTCGCCGAGCACGAGGTGCTCGACGTGATCCGGACGCACGCCCGGCAGGGCGTCTCCGTCGTGCCGACGGAGGCGGTCTCCTCCCCGGACGCGCTTCCGGGCGCACCGCAGCTCACGGTCGTTGACGGCGCGTCAACTCCCGCTGTGGCCCCGGCCGCTGCCCAGGATGCGGCTCATCTTGTCATGGAGGCCGCACGGGGCGGCAGGCGGGTGGTCCGTGCGGTCGCCGGTGATCCGGGACTGGACACCGACGCCGCCGAGGAGATGCTGGCCTGCGCCGCCGCCGGGGTGCCCTTCGAGGTCGTCCCCGGTGTCGCGGCCGCGACCGGCGTGCCCGCGTACGCCGGTGTCCCGCTGCGCGACGCGCGCGGCGCCGACGTACGGTTCGTGGACGCGCGTACCGCCTCCGACCGGTGCTGGACGGAGGTGGGTGCCTCGGACGGCACGGTGGTCGTCTCCACCTCGCTGGACTCCGTCGCGGCCGCCGCCGCGGAGCTGGTGTCGGCGGGCCGCAAGCCGGACACCCCGCTCACCGTCACGGTCGCCGGTACGACGACCCGCCAGCGCACCTGGACGGCGACGCTGGGCACGATCGCGCAGACGCTGAAGCAGGCCAAGGTGCTGCCGTCCCCCGACGGCGGCCGCCCGGTCATAGCCGTGGTCGGCGAACGGTCCGCCGCCGCCCGCCGCGACCAGCTCTCGTGGTTCGAGTCCAAGCCGCTGTTCGGCTGGAAGGTCCTGGTGCCCCGCACCAAGGAGCAGGCCGCCTCGCTCTCCGACCAGCTCCGCTCCTACGGCGCGGTGCCGCACGAGGTCCCGACCATCGCCGTCGAGCCGCCGCGCACCCCGCAGCAGATGGAGCGCGCGGTCAAGGGCCTGGTCACCGGCCGCTACGAGTGGATCGCGTTCACCTCGGTCAACGCGGTCAAGGCGGTGCGGGAGAAGTTCGAGGAGTACGGGCTCGACGCGCGTGCCTTCGCGGGCATCAAGGTGGCCGCCGTGGGTGAGCAGACCGCCAACGCGCTGATCGCCTTCGGTGTGAAGCCGGACCTGGTGCCGAGCGGCGAGCAGTCGGCCGCGGGCCTGCTGGAGGACTGGCCGCCCTACGACCCGGTCTTCGACCCGATCGACCGTGTCTTCCTGCCGCGCGCCGACATCGCCACCGAGACCCTGGTGGCCGGGCTGATCGAGCTGGGCTGGGAGGTGGACGACGTCACCGCGTACCGCACGGTCCGCGCGTCGCCGCCGCCGGCGGACACCCGTGAGGCGATCAAGGGCGGCGGTTTCGACGCCGTGCTCTTCACCTCGTCCTCCACGGTCCGCAATCTGGTCGGCATCGCGGGCAAGCCGCACAACGTGACGGTCATCGCCTGCATCGGCCCCGCAACCGCCAAGACGGCCGAGGAACACGGTCTCCGTGTGGACGTCATGGCCCCGGAGCCCTCCGTCCACAAGCTGGCCGAGGCCCTGGCCACGTTCGGCATGAAGCGCCGCACGTCGGCCCTGGAGGCGGGCGACCCGGTCACCCGTCCCAGCGAGCGCCGGCCGGGCGCGCGCAGGCGCCGCACGACGACCTGAGGCTTCACGGCATGAGCGGGGCGTCCCTTCACGGGGGCGCCCCGCTCTGCTTGTTCACGGACGACCCCATGTGGCTCTTGGTGTCCAGCTGGCCGGTTGTCTCAAATCCCTTGCCACTGTCGTGTGTTCATGTCATCCTGCAAGGCTTTGCGCATGACATGACGACCAGGGAGCTGGGGGAAAGCATGGTGACGGCGGCATCAGGGAGCCCGTCCGGTGGAGACGCCGATCAGGTCGCGCGATTGGCGGCGGGCTCAGCTAACTTCGGGCACCTGCTGCGGCATGAGCCGCTGTTGGTGACACTGGGGTGTGCGGCGGAGTCGTACGTCCACACCGATCCGCACGCGGCCATGGTGAAGGCTCGCCTCTACGGCGAGATCATGGCGCGGCATCTCGTGACACTGCTCGGGATCTCCGTGCCCGGTAACAAGCAGGTCGACCGGATCAACGCCCTGACCAGGGCAGACGTCCTCGTGCCGCAGGTGCGTGCCTGGTTCGAGGCGATCCGTACGACGGGCAACCGAGCGGTCCACGAGTACTACGCCAACGTCCGTGAGGCACTCCAGTCCGTGGAGATGTGCTTCCGCCTCGGCGACTGGCTGCACCGCTCCCTCGATCAGTCCGACACGACCCACAGGGTCTTCCTGGCGCCCGCCCCGTCCGAGGCGGCCCCTGCGCCCGCGACCGTCGCCGACCAGCAGGAGCTGGACAAGCTTCGCACCGAGCTCGGTGC
>NZ_MUNH01000102.1:0-5526 GCF_002154615.1 Streptomyces recifensis | reverse complement strand
GCGGTCAGCCTGGGCAGCGTCGACACCCTCATCCAGCACCCGGCGTCCATCAGCCACCGCATCGTGGACACCGTCGACCGGCACGGCGCCGGGGTGGGCGACCGGCTGCTACGGCTCTCGGTCGGTCTGGAGGACACCGAGGACCTGTGGGCCGACCTGTCCGGCGCGCTGGGGGAGCGGGTCCCGGCGCCGGTGCCGCTGTTCGAGGCCGTCAACTGAGGTCCTGACACGGGGAGTGCCCATGACGACGGCCCGGCGGCCGGTCACCGCCGGGCCGTCCGCCGCACCGGCAGGTCAGAGCCGGAGCTGCTCGTCGTCGCGCCTCGAAGGGGCGCCGGTGCGGGCCGGGTCCAGCCGGGCGGTGATCACGAGGGTGCCCTCCTCGACCTGGTAGTCCAGGGGCAGCCCGAGTCCGCGCATCGCCGCGACCATCCCGGTGTTGGCCGAGCGCGTCACCGCGTACACACTCGCGCAGCCCGCCTCCACCGCCATCCGCACCAGCCGCTCCAGCAGCTCGGTGCCGACACCGCGACGCTGCCAGTCGTCCTCCACAAGCAGGGCGACCTCGGTCTCCTCGCCGTCCCACAGCAGATGGCCGAGGCCGACCAGGCGGCCCGAGGCGGTCTGCGCGGCCAGGGTGCGGCCGAAGCGCGGGCTGAGCAGGTGGTTCAGATAGCGGTCGGCGTCGCGCACCGGCCCGTGGTAGCGCAGGTCGAGGGTGCGGTCCGAGCAGCGCTCGTGCATCGCCCGGGCCGCGTCCAGGTCACCGGTGTCGACCCGGCGGACGGTGATCGCGTTGCCCTCGGGCAGCGTCAGCACGTCGTGCGCGCGCGGGATGCGCGGGCCGAGGCGGCTGTCCAGCTCCACCAGCGCCCGCGCCCGCGCGAACTCGGTGGGGGTGAACGGCAGATACGGCCGTTCCACGCTCAGCACGCCCCCGCCCGGCGCCCGCAGGCGGAGCACGGTGTCCTCCAGTACCCCTTCGGCGGGCACCGGCTCGCCGCCCGTGCCGGCGGGCAGTGAGCGGATCGTGCACCGGCCGAGCAACTGACGCAGGGCCAGCGGGAGTTCGGCGGCGTCCAGCGCGGTGCGGGTGGCAAGGCTCAGGACGCGGGTGGGGGCGTCGACCAGATCGTGGGCGTCGGCGCGCTCGATCCAGGTGGAGCTGCCGCCCGACTCCGCGATCACACGGGTCAGTTCGGACGCCGTCAGGGCGTCCGGGGCCCGCAGCAGGAACTCGTCCACGGTGCCGTCGGCCAGCGGGTGCGTCTGGAGGCTCAGGATGTCGACCCGGTGCGTGGCCAGCGCCGTGCAGAGCGCGGCCAGGGAGCCGGGTTCGTCCCGTACGGTCGTCCGCATCCGCCACAGGGCGCCGGGGCCCCCTTGCGCGGACGGCCCGGCCTGCGCGGACGCGCTCGGCCGGGCGCCGGTATCGCTGGTGTCACCGGTGGGCGGTGCGTGCACATGGCGCCGGGCCCACCAGGTGTGGAACCCGGCCGTCGCGGCCAGGGCGAGCGCCGAGATCAGCAGCAGGGCGGGACCGTCGGGGCCGTGCCCGATCAGGTTCGCCACCCCGTCGGCCACCGCGACGGCCGTGAAAAGGGCCGCGAGTTCGACGAGGTCCCGCCGCCAGTGGTGCACGGGACGCCCGTGCCGGGTCCGGATCGCGCCCGGCGTCGACTTCCGGTTCGTTCGAGAGATGTCCGCAGTCATGCGGCCACTGTGCAGGAATGGTGTTGCGTGATCACGAACGCCCTGTGACCGATGGGTAAAGCATCGTTGTGCCCGAGTTCGTCGCACTTTCCACCACCGGCGGACGCCCCGTCAGACTCACTGCTCAGCAGCGCAGTTGGCGTGCCGCGCTCCGGGGGATGACGCCGGTGCGCGACACGCCTTCGAGGGTACGGGACATCAGGCCCCGGCCGCGCGGCCACTGCCGTCGAGGAGGACGCGGGCGACGAGCGCCGGGTCGTCGTTCATCGGGACGTGTCCGCAGCCGGGCAGCCGGACCAGCCGGGCGTGCGGGATGATCCGCTTGGCCCGCACACCCTGGCGGCGCAGCAGAATCCGGTCGTGCGCGCCCCATGCCACGGTGACCGGAACGCCGGGCAGCGGGTCGGTGAACCGCACGGTGGTGCCGGTGCGCAGCGTCGCCTCGAACGCGGTGGCCCCGGCCAGCGCCAGCGTCTCCGCGACCACCGCCTCCGGGGCCCGGCGCGCGGGACGCCGGTAGATGGTGCTGGTCAGCGCGGTGCGGCCGACCGCACTGCGGGACATCCGCCGCACCACCGGCAGCGGCAGCCGCTGGGCGAGCCCGCGCATGGTGAGCAGCACCCCGAAGGCGTACCGCCGCTCGGCCTCGGTCCAGAACCCGGCCGGCGCCAGCGCGGTGACGGACCGTACGGTCTTCGCCCGGCCCAGCTCCAGCGCGAGCAGCCCGCCGAGGGAGTTCCCGGCCACGTGCGGGCGGTCCAGGTCCAGCGCCTCGAAGAGCGCGCCGAGCACGGAGTTGATCGTCGGGAGATCGTGGGCGAGGCCGTCGGGCAGATCCGGCGAGGCGCCGAAGCCGGGCAGGTCCACGGCGATCACCTCGCGCTCGGTCGCCAGGATGTCCACCACCGGGTCCCACGCCTGCCGGTGGTGCCCGATGCCGTGCAGCAGCACCAGCGGATCACCCCGCCCCACCCGCTGGTACGAGACGGTCACATCCTTCGTCCCGGCCGGGACGGGAACCTTGAAGGAGACGGTGGCGGACATACGAAGCTCCTCGGTACGGCTGCTGACGGACGCCGTAGACAGCTTGTCAGCAATTACTACCGGCGGGTAGCCCTTCGCGCCGTGTCGCGGAACTCCGCTGATTTCAGGCCGCGAGCGCGGCCGCGACCACGCTGGCGAAGGCTTCGGGGGCGTCCAGCATGACGTTGTGCCCGCAGTCCGCGACCGCGACCACGGACACTCCCGCCTCGCGCAGCCCGTCCTCGCCGGGCAGCGACCCGCCGGCCTCGGGGCGGAGGAAGGTGCGCGGAAGGTCCAGGCGCACCAGCAGCTCCCGCATGGTCGGGACCGTGCCACGGGCGAGCCCGGCGGCGCTGCGGTGCAGGGCCGTACGGTCGGTCAGGCGCATGGTGGCCCACCAGAACGCGCCGGCCCGGTCCCGGACCTCCTCCCACCCGCCGTCCGCGAACTCCGCCTCGGAGTAGGCCGCGATGCCGGCGCTGCCGAGGGCGCCCCGGGCGGGCTCCACCGGGTCGAGATTA
This sequence comes from Streptomyces recifensis, assembly GCF_002154615.1. NCBI lineage: Bacteria > Bacillati > Actinomycetota > Actinomycetes > Kitasatosporales > Streptomycetaceae > Streptomyces > Streptomyces recifensis. Next base: position 2,269 of record NZ_MUNH01000102.1, on the reverse strand, counting down.
GCGTCGACCAGCATCAGCCGGGACACCAGCTCCGGGTGCCGGTCGGCCAGCACGATCGCGACGGCACCACCCATGCTGTGCGCGATCACCTCGGCCCCCGTCACCCCGGCCACGGCCAGCGCGGCGGCCAGCGCCCCGGCGTGCGACTCGAGGCTGTAGTCGAAGTCGTGCGGCCGGTCGCTCAGACCGTGTCCCAGCAGGTCGACCAGGAGCGTGCGGTGCCCGGCGATCAGCGGATGGGTGGCCGCCTCCGCGAAGTAGGCGGCCGCCGTGGCCCCCAGACCGTGCAGATAGACGCGGGGCGCGTCGCTCCCCGGCAGTTCCACCCAGCGGATGCGGTCACCTGCGGCGGTGACGACGGCGTCCCGGATGCTCACGGCATTCCCCCTGCTCGACGGCTCACGAGCCGATGATCCCAGACGTTCGCCCGCCGCGCCGGGCGCCCGCCCCGCCGGGCTCCGGAGCGCGCCAGGAACGACCGAATTCATCTGGACACCGGCGGGTGCGCCGGGATGGGATGGGGACCGTGACGACCGAGACCGCGATCGATGTCTTCGAAGAGAACCGTCCCCTGCTGACCGGCGTCGCCTACCGCATGCTGGGCCGCGTCGCGGACGCCGAGGACGTGGTGCAGGACGCCTGGCTGCGGTGGTCCCGCGCCGATCGCGCCGAGGTCCGCGAACCCCGCGCCTACCTGGTCCGCGTCACCACCCGGCTGGCCCTGGACCGGCTCCGGCAGGTCAAGTCGCGCGGCGAGGCGTACGTCGGCCCGTGGCTGCCCGAGCCCTACACCACCGATTTCGGCGACACGGTCCCGGACACCGCCGACCGGGCCCTGCTCGCCGACTCCGTGTCCGTGGCCGTCCTCGTCGTACTGGAGTCGCTGTCCCCGCTGGAGCGCGCGGTGTTCGTACTGCGGGAGGCGTTCGGCTATCCGTACGCCGAGATCGCGGAGCTGCTGGACCGGGGCGAGCCCGCAGTACGGCAGCTGGCCGCGCGGGCCCGCAGACACGTGGAGGAGCGCCGGCCGCGCTACGACGTCGACCCCGCCCAGCGCCGGAGACTGACCGAGCGGTTCCTCGCGGCGGCCACGGAGGGTGACCTCGACGGGCTGATGTCCCTGCTCGCTCCCGACGCCCGTCTGGTCGGCGACAGCGGTGGCAAAGCCAAGGCTCCGGTGCGGGTGCTGTTCACCGCCGACAAGGTGGGGCGCTTCCTGGCCGGGGTGTCCTCGAAGAACCTGCTGCCCGGCATGAGCCACCGGTTCATCGAGGTGAACGGCGGTGTCGCGGTGCTCGTGCTGTCCGAGGGCAGGCCGGACACCCTGTTCCAGCTCGGCATCACCGACGGCGCGATCAGCGCCGTCTACATCATCCGCAACCCCGACAAGCTGCGCGTCCTCGCCGGGGACGGACCCCCTCGGCGTGCGAACTCCATGTGAACGCTCGGTCACCCGGGCACCGGGCGAGTGGGCAGGGATGGGACAATTGGTCTTGACCAAGCATCAGGGCCGCCCTATGGTCGCAAAGAACTGCAACAACCTTTAATAAACAAGGGCGCCAAAACCGCCGGAGCACGGCACTCGCGGAGGACAGGGTGGGGACCACGCAACTGGAAACGGTGCCGGAGCCGAAGTACTTGCACCTCAAGACCGTACTGAGCGAGGCGCTGGACTCCGAGTTCTCGGTGGGCGAGATCCTGCCGAACGAGCGCGATCTCGCCGCCCGGTTCGGCGTCGCCCGCGCCACGCTCCGGCAGGCGCTGGAGCAACTCGAGCTGGAGGGACGGCTGCAACGCCGCCGGGGTGTCGGTACCACCGTCGCGCCGCCGCGCGTCGGCGTCGCCCTCGGCACCGGGCGGCAGACCTGGCCCGGCACCGGTGACGACGCCTGGCAGCCGATGGACTGCGAGCGGGCCGTACCGCCCGCCCCGGTCGCGGCCGCCCTGGACACCGGTACCGAGGAGGTGCACCTCGTACGCCGGTTCCGGATGTCGCAGGGCCGGCGCGTCGCCACCGAGCTGCTGTACGTCCCGGCCGCCTCGGTGCCCGACCTGAGCGCGATCGACGCGCCCTCCGGTCCGGCCCGCGCCCGTGCGGTGCTGCGCGAACTCCAGCGGCTCGAACTGGACGGCCAGGACCGCGCGGTGGAGCTGGGGTCGGCCGGCGCGGAGGACGCGAAGGAACTGGACCGGCTGCCCGGCTCGCCCGTCCTCGTCGTCACCACCCGGTTCACGGCCGGGGGTCGTACCGCCGCGCTCGGCGTGGCCA
>NZ_MUNH01000101.1:0-5115 GCF_002154615.1 Streptomyces recifensis | reverse complement strand
CGGGAGCGGACCCGGCCGTCGCCCGCGCACTCGGGGCACGGGGTCGGGACCACGGTGCCGAAGCCCTGGCACTGCGGGCAGGGACGGGAGGTCATGACCTGGCCCAGGAAGGACCGGGTGACCTGGGAGACCTCGCCGCGGCCGCGGCACATGTCGCAGGTCTGCGCGGAGGTGCCGGGGGCCGCGGCGAGGTCTCCCAGGTCACCCGGTCCTTCCTGGGCCAGGTCATGACCTCCCGTCCCTGCCCGCAGTGCCAGGGCTTCGGCACCGTGGTCCCGACCCCGTGCCCCGAGTGCGCGGGCGACGGCCGGGTCCGCTCCCGGCGCACCCTGACCGTGAAGATCCCCGCCGGTGTCGACAACGGCACCCGCATCCAGCTCGCGGGCGAGGGCGAGGTCGGCCCCGGCGGCGGTCCCGCCGGCGACCTCTACGTCGAGATCCACGAGCTGCCGCACTCCACCTTCCAGCGGCGCGGCGACGACCTGCACTGCACGGTCACCATCCCCATGACGGCCGCGGCCCTCGGCACCAAGGTGCCGCTGGAGACGCTGGACGGCATGGAGGAGGTCGACATCCGGCCCGGCACCCAGTCCGGCCAGTCGATCCCGCTGCACAACCGGGGCGTCACGCATCTGCGCGGCGGCGGCCGGGGCGACCTGATCGTGCACGTCGAGGTCACCACCCCGACCAAGCTCGACGCCGAGCAGGAGCGGGTGCTGCGGGAGCTGTCCAAGCTGCGCGGCGAGGAGCGGCCCACCGGGCAGTTCCAGCCCGGCCAGCAGGGGCTGTTCTCCCGGCTGAAGGACGCGTTCAACGGACGCTGACGGCGGGGGGCGCCCGGTGCGCCCCCACGCACGGGCCGGATTCGGACTTGTCAGGCGGACATGACACCATGCGGGCATGTCCTCCGCACTGGCCGATCTCGTCGTGCATCCGATCGTGCAGGCCCCCATGGCGGGCGGTGTCGCCGTGCCGGAACTGGCCGCCGCCGTCTCCGAGGCCGGAGGGCTCGGCTTCCTCGCCGCCGGCTACAAGACCGCGGACGGGATGTACCGCGAGATCAAACGGCTGCGCGGGCTGACCAGCCGCCCCTTCGGCGTCAACCTCTTCCTGCCCCAGCCCGCCCACGCCGAGCCCGGCGCGGTCGAGCTGTACGCGCAGCAACTGGCCGGTGAGGCCGCCTGGTACGAGACGGAGACCGGCGACCCCGACGGCGGCCGAGACGACGGCTACGACGCCAAGCTCGCCGTGCTGCTGGACGACCCCGTCGCCGCCGTCTCCTTCCACTTCGGCGTGCCCGACGCGGAGGTACTGGCCGCGCTGCGCCGGGCCGGGACTATCACCCTGGTCACCGCCACCACGGTCGAGGAGGCCCGCGAGGTCGAGCGGGCCGGGGCGGACGCGGTGATCGCGCAGGGCATCGAGGCGGGCGGCCACCAGGGCACCCACCGCGACCTCGCCGAGAACGACGGCACCGGGCTCGGCCTGCTGTCCCTGGTCACCCAGACCGCGCAGGCCGTGGAGATCCCGGTCGTCGCCGCCGGAGGCATCATGCGCGGCGCCCAGATCGCCGCCGTCCTCGCCGCCGGGGCCACCGCCGCCCAGCTCGGCACCGCCTTCCTCGCCACCCCCGAGTCCGGCGCCCCCGAGATCCACAAGCGGGCGCTGACCGACCCGGTGTTCCCGCGCACGGAGCTGACCCGCGCCTTCTCCGGGCGCCCGGCGCGTGCCCTGACCAACCGCTTCCTGCGCGAGCACGGGCCGTACGCGCCCGCCGCCTACCCCGACGTGCACCACCTGACGGCGCCGCTGCGCAAGGCCGCCACCGCCGCCGGGGACGCCCAGGGCATGTCGCTCTGGGCGGGCCAGGGCCACCGGCTGGCCCGGCCGCTGCCCGCGGCCGAACTCGTCCGCACCCTCGCCGCCGAACTCAACCTCGTACGGGGTGAGTCGGGGCGGCAGTACCGACCCGTCCGAGCCCAGGGAGGGGACGCGCGATGACCGCGCCCGTCTTCGTCGTCGACCACTTCCGCACGGACGGCACCCGGTACGTGCTCGACGGACCCGAGGGGCGGCACGCCGTCTCGGTGAAGCGGCTGGAGCCCGGCGAGGAGGTCGTCCTCACCGACGGCGCCGGACGCTACGCGGTCTGCCGGGTCACCGGCACCGAGGGCAAGGACCGGCTGATCGTCGACCTCCCCGAGGTGCGCGAGGAGCCCGAGCCCCGGCCGCGCGTCACCGTCGTGCAGGCGCTGCCCAAGGGCGACCGGGGCGAACTCGCCGTGGAGACCATGACCGAGACCGGGGTCGACCGCATCGTGCCCTGGCAGGCGTCGCGCTGCATCACCCAGTGGAGGGGCGAGCGCGGGCTGAGGGCGCTGGGCAAGTGGCGCTCCACCGCCCGCGAGGCCGGCAAGCAGTCGCGCCGGGTCCGCTTCCCCGAGGTCGCGGAGGCCGCCTCCACCAAGCAGGTCGCCGCGCTGCTCGCGCGGGCCGACTTCGCCGCCGTGCTGCACTCCGACTTCGACCACGAGTCGGTCCCGCTGGCCACCGCCGAACTCCCGGCCGAGGGCGAGATCGTGCTCGTCGTCGGGCCCGAAGGGGGCGTCTCCCGAGACGAGTTGGCGCTCTTCGAGGAGGCCGGCGCCCGCGCCTGCGTCCTCGGCCCCTCCGTCCTGCGCACCTCCACCGCCGGCACCGCCGCGACCGCCCTCCTGCTGGGCCGCACCGGCCGCTGGTCCTGAAGACCCCGCGCCGCACGTTCGGGTGACTGGCCGTATGCGGCCTTCCGCCGTGCGGGTGTCGGTGGGACGCTGGGGTGTATGGGGGCTTCGAGTGGGATTCGGGTGCTGGCCGCCGGTGGGCTCGTGGCGCTCGTCGTCGGTACGGTGACGGCGTGTGAGCCGGGGGAGCTGGGGGCGGCCTCGGTCGCGTACACCACCGACTCGACCGCGACCGACGCGCTGAAGAAGCGTGATGTGGACGTGAGTTGGCTGACCTGCACCGGGCGGCAGGACGGCGGGTCGTCGGCCGGTGGGTCGCCGAGCGAATCCACGGTCGTCACCGTCGACTGCCAGGGGAAGACCAAGGACGGGCGGGACATCACCGTCACCGGCAGGGTGACCCGCGCGGTGAGCGGGGCCTGTGTGCGCGGCAATCTCGTCGCCAGGGTCGGCGGACGCCAGGTCTTCCGGGTGAGCGGGCTCGGCAACTGCGACGCCGCCCCGGTCTACACCCCGCCCGCCACCTACCGGCCGCCCGGCGGGCCCCGGCCCACGGTGACCGTCACCGTCACCCGCACCCTGTGGTGCGAGAACGACCCCTCGTGCCGGCCGGTCCAGGGCAAATAGACTGATCAATTCCGGGTCCGGGTGCGGACGTTCGCGCGTAGGGTGATCGTGTGACTCACGGTGCTGCCACGGAAAACGCCGCCTCGTACCTCCGATTCCCGCACGTGCGGGGCGACTTGGTCACCTTCACCGCCGAGGACGACGTCTGGGTCGCCCCGCTGGACGGTGGCCGGGCCTGGCGGGTCAGCGCCGACGGCGTCCCCGTGAACCACCCCCGTATCTCGCCCGACGGCACCACCCTCGCCTGGACCTCCCGCCGCGACGGCGCCCCCGAGGTGCACACCGCCCCTGTGGACGGCGGGCCCTCCCGGCGCCTGACCCACTGGGGCAACGCCCGCACCCAGGTCCGCGACTGGACCCGGGACGGCGAGGTGCTGGCGGTCAGCGCCGCCGGACGGCACAGCACCCGCCACAGCTGGGCCCGTACCGTCCCGCTCGACGGCGGCCCGGCCGCCACCCTCCCGTACGGTCCCGTCGGCGCCGTCGCCCACGGCCCGCACACCGTGCTGCTGTCCGCCACGATGAACCGGGACGCCTCCGCGTGGAAGCGCTACCGGGGCGGCACCGCGGGCAAGCTGTGGATCGACCGGGACGGCGACGGCCAGTTCGTCCGGCTGCACGAGGAGCTGGACGGCAACCTCGAGTACCCCTCCTGGGTCGGCGACCGCCTCGCCTTCCTCTCCGACCACGAGGGCACCGGCGCCCTGTACTCCTCCCTCGCCGACGGCTCCGACCTGCGCCGCCACACCCCGCTCGGCGGTTTCTACGCCCGGCACGCCGCGAGCGACGGCACCCGTGTCGTCTACGTCAGCGCCGGGCAGCTCTGGGTGCTGGACGACCTCGAAGGCGCCGAACCCCGCCGCCCCGAGATCCGGCTCGGCGGACCCCGTACCGGCCTCCAGCCCTTCGTCCTGGACGCCGCCCGCTGGCTGGACTCCGCCACCCCCGACCACACCGGGCGCGGCAGCGCGGTCGCCGTGCGCGGCACCGTCCACTGGGTCACCCACCGCGACGGGCCGGCCCGCGCCCTCGCGGCGGAACCCGGCGTACGGGCCCGGCTGCCGCGCACCTTCCGCGCGGGCGGCGAGGAGTGGGTGGTGTGGGTGACCGACGCCGAGGGCGACGACGCGCTGGAGTTCGCCCCCGCCACCGGCCTCGCCCCCGGCACCGCCCCGCGGCGCCTGGGCGCCGGACGGCTCGGCCGCGTCCTCGAACTGGCCATGTCCCCGGACGGCACCCGCGCCGCCGTCGCCTCCCACGACGGCAGGCTGCTGCTGGTCGAGCGGGAGACCGGTGAGATCCGCGAGGTCGACAGCAGTGAGCACGGCGACCCGCACGGCCTGGCCTTCTCACCCGACTCCGGCTGGCTCGCCTGGGCCCACCCCGGCCCGCGCCCGCTCTCCCAGATCCGGCTCGCCGCCACCACCGACCTCACGGTCACCGAGGCCACCCCGCTGCGCTTCGCCGACTACGAGCCGGTCTTCACCCTTGACGGCCGCCACCTCGCCTTCCTCTCCAACCGGGCCTTCGACCCCGTCTTCGACACCCACGTCTTCGACCTGGCCTTCGTGGAGGGTGCCCGCCCGCACCTCATCACCCTCGCGGCGACGACACCGTCCCCCTTCGGCCCGCAGCGCCACGGCCGCGCCTTCGGCACCCCCGACCGCGACGAGACCCCCGGCGCCGAGGGCACCCCCGTCACCCGCGTCGACCTCGACGGGCTCGCCGACCGCATCGTGCCCTTCCCCGTCGAGGTCGACGCGGG
>NZ_MUNH01000100.1:1095-4438 GCF_002154615.1 Streptomyces recifensis | reverse complement strand
GCACCGCCCGCGCCAAGGGCCTCTCCGGCCGCAACGTGTTCTTCCGGTTCGCCTGGCGCGGCGCGATGGGCCCGATCGTCACCATCTTCGGCATCGACCTGGCCACCCTCATCGGCGGCGCCATGATCACCGAGTACACCTTCAGCCTCCAGGGAGTGGGCCGGCTCGCGGTGGACTCCGTGGAGAAGAGCGACCTGCCCATGCTCATGGGCGTCACCCTGCTGTCGGCCGGCGCGATCGTCCTCTTCAACATCGTCGTCGACGCGGTGTACGGCCTGATCGACCCGCGCATCCGGCTCGCCTGACCTCCGCCCGTCCGACTACCCCCCTCGCATCACCCCCAGGAGCGTCCCCGTGACGAGCACCCATCAGCAGCCGTTCCTCTCCGTCAAGGACCTCAAGGTCCACTTCTCCACCGAGGACGGCATGGTCAAGGCCGTCGACGGACTCACCTTCGACCTGGCCAAGGGCCAGACGCTCGGCATCGTGGGCGAGTCGGGTTCCGGCAAGTCCGTCACCAACCTGACGATCCTGGGCCTGCACGACCGCGATCACACCGAGATCGAGGGCCAGATCCTGCTGGACGGCGAGGAGCTCCTCGGCGCCCCGGAGCGGAAGCTGGAGAAGCTCCGCGGCAACAAGATGGCGATGATCTTCCAGGACGCCCTGGCCTCGCTGTCGCCGTACCACACCATCGGGACCCAGATCGGCGAGGTCTACCGCAAGCACACCGGCGCCTCGAAGAAGGCGGCGCGGGAGCGGGCGATCGAGATGCTGCGCCGGGTCGGCATCCCGCAGCCGGACCGCCGGGTCGACAACTACCCGCACGAGTTCTCCGGCGGTATGCGCCAGCGCGCGATGATCGCCATGGCCCTGGTCTGCGACCCGAAGCTCCTGATCGCGGACGAGCCGACCACCGCGCTGGACGTCACCGTGCAGGCCCAGATCATGGACCTGCTCAAGGACCTCCAGCAGGAGTTCGGCACCTCGATCATCTTCATCACCCACGACCTGGGCGTCATCGCGGACATCGCCGACGACGTGCTGGTGATGTACGGCGGCCGCTGCGTGGAGCGGGGCCCGAAGGAGGAGGTGCTGCGCTCCCCGCAGCACCCCTACACCTGGGGTCTGCTCGGTTCCATGCCGAGCCTGGACGGCCCGGTCGACGTGCCGCTCAACCCGATCCCGGGTTCCCCGCCCTCGCTGCTCAACCCGCCCACCGGCTGCCGCTTCCACCCGCGCTGCGCCTTCGCCTCCGAGGTGGAGGGCAACCGGTGCGCCACCGAGCGCCCGCTGCTCCAGATCGAGGACGGCCGCGGCAACGCCTGCCACCTTTCCGACGGCCAGCGCCGTGAGTTCCTCGCCGACCTTGCCGCCAGCAAGGCCATCTGACGTACACGAGACGGGATTTCACCACCATGAGCGACACCACTCCCCTCCTGGACGTCTCCGGGCTGACCAAGCACTTCCCGATCAAGGGCGGCTTCCCGATCCGGCGCACCGTCGGCGCGGTGCAGGCCGTGGACGGGCTGGACTTCCAGGTCGCCGAGGGCGAGAGCCTGGGCCTGGTCGGCGAGTCCGGCTGCGGCAAGTCCACCACCGGCCGGCTGATCACCCGGCTGATGGAGCCGACCGCGGGCCGCATCGCCTACCGGGGCCAGGACATCACGCACGCGGGCCGCAAGGCCCTCGCGCCGATCCGGTCCGAGATCCAGATGATCTTCCAGGACCCGTACGCCTCCCTGAACCCGCGGCACACGGTCGGCAAGATCATCGCCGGCCCGATGGAGATCAACGGCATCGAGCCGCCCGGTGGCCGTGAGAAGCGGGTGCGGGAGCTGCTGGAGATCGTCGGTCTCAACCCCGAGCACTTCAACCGCTTCCCGCACGAGTTCTCCGGCGGCCAGCGCCAGCGCATCGGGGTGGCGCGGGCGCTCGCCCTGAACCCGAAGCTGATCGTGGCGGACGAGCCGGTCTCCGCGCTGGACGTGTCGATCCAGGCCCAGGTCGTGAACCTGCTCCAGAAGGTGCAGCGCGAACTCGGCATCGCCTTCGTGTTCATCGCGCACGACCTCGCCATCGTGCGGCACTTCTCCCAGCGTGTCGCGGTGATGTACCTCGGCAAGATCGTGGAGATCGGCGACCGCGACGACCTCTACAACAACCCGCGCCACCCCTACACCCGCGCCCTGCTCTCCGCCGTCCCGGAGGCCACGGTGGACGAGACCCCGCGCGAGCGCATCCGTCTGGTCGGGGACGTGCCCTCGCCCATCGACCCGCCGTCGGGCTGCCGCTTCCGCACCCGTTGCTGGAAGGCGACGGAGAAGTGCGCGACCGAGGCCCCGCCGCTCGCGCAGGCCGAGGGCAACAAGGCCGGCCACCTCACGGCCTGCCACTATCCGGAGACGCAGGAGATCATCCCGGTCACCGGCCTCTCCAAGACCCCGCAGGAAGCGGTCTGACACAACCCTGAAGGCCCGCGTCCACCCGGACGCGGGCCTTTTCACGTCCTGGCCGGAACCTTTCCCCGGCGCCGACGGGCGCTCCGACGACCATGTGAGACTGCCACGGTGCCGACCCACCCGTTCAACGACCTCTCGGTCGCCGCCCACTACGACACCCTCAACCCCTGGGGTCCGGGCGACGACTTCCACCTCGGCCTGATCCGCGCGGCGGACTCGGTGCTGGACATCGGCTGCGGCACCGGCCAGTTGCTCCGCCGGGCCCGCGCCGAGGGGCACCCCGGACGGCTGACCGGACTCGACCCGGCCGCCGCGATGCTGGTGCGGGCCCGGGAAGGCGGCCCGGACGTCGAGTGGGTCCTCGGGGACACCAGGAGCCGCGCGTGGAAGGGTGAGTTCGCGCTCGCGGTGATGACCGGGCACGCCTTCCAGCAGTTGGTCCGGGACGAGGACGTACGGCAGTGCCTGGGCGCGGTGCGGGAGGCACTGGCGGAGGGCGGCCGCTTCGTCTTCGAGACCCGCAACCCCGAGGTCCGCCCGTGGGAGCGCTGGACCCCGGACCGGGTGCGCACCCTCACCGGCCCGGACGGTGCCGAGATCCGGGTCCACCACGAGGTGACACACGGTCCGGCGGGCGGTCTCGTCGGCTTCACCGAGACCTACACCTGCGAGAGCTGGCCGGCCCCGCGGGTCGGCCGCAACACCCTCCGCTTCCTCGGCCCCGGCGAGCTGGACCGCTTCCTCGCCGAGGCCGGGCTGCGTACGGTGGCCCGCTACGGCGACTGGGACCGGAGTCCGCTGGGCCCGGCCTCGCCGGAGATCATCACCATCGCCGAAGGGGCGCACCAGGGGGAGACCACCCCCTAGGGGATGTCTCGCCG
>NZ_MUNH01000100.1:0-1062 GCF_002154615.1 Streptomyces recifensis | reverse complement strand
ATCGACGAGACACCCCCTAGTCCTTGGAGGTGTCCTCCTCCAGCGCCGCCAGCGCCGGGTCCAGGATGATGTCCTCCTCGCGGGCCTCGGTCGTCGGCTCCTCCGGGAAGTGGCAGGCCGTCAGGTGGCCGGCCCGGTTCCCGGAGAGCTGGACCAGCGGCGGCTCCTCGGTCGCGCACTTGTCCTGCGCCTTCCAGCACCGGGTGCGGAAGCGGCAGCCCGACGGCGGGTCGATCGGGGACGGCACGTCACCGGCCAGCCGGATGCGCTCGCGGGCCGGGGCCTGCTCGCCCGCCACGCTCACCTCGGGCACGGCGGAGAGCAGTGCGTGGGTGTAGGGGTGCCGGGGGCGCGTGTAGATGGAGTCCCGGTCGCCCACCTCGATGATCTTGCCCAGGTACATCACCGCGACGCGCTGCGAGAAGTGCCGCACGATGGCGAGGTCGTGCGCGATGAACAGGAACGCGATGCCGAGTTCCCGCTGCACCTTCTGGAGCAGGTTCACCACCTGGGCCTGGATCGACACGTCCAGCGCGGAAACCGGCTCGTCCGCCACGATCAGCTTGGGCTCCAGGGCGAGCGCCCGCGCCACCCCGATGCGCTGGCGCTGGCCGCCGGAGAACTCGTGCGGGAAGCGGTTGAAGTGCTCGGGGTTGAGACCGACGATCTCCAGCAGCTCGCGCACCCGCTTCTCGCGGCCACCGGGCGGCTCGATGCCGTTGATCTCCATCGGCCCGGAGATGATCTTGCCGACGGTCTGGCGGGGGTTGAGGGAGGAGTACGGGTCCTGGAAGATCATCTGGATCTCGGACCGGATCGGCGCCAGCTCCCGGCGCGAGGCGCGGCTGATGTCCTTGCCCCGGTACGAGATCGTGCCCGCGGTCGGCTCCATCAGCCGGGTGATCAGCCGGCCCGTGGTCGACTTGCCGCAGCCCGACTCACCGACCAGCCCGAAGCTCTCGCCCACCCGCACCGACAGGTCGATGCCGTCCACCGCCTGGACCGCGCCGATGGTCCGCCGGATGGGGAAGCCTCCCTTGACCGGGAAGTGCTTGGTCAGCC
>NZ_MUNH01000099.1:0-18073 GCF_002154615.1 Streptomyces recifensis | reverse complement strand
GGTGAGGACCGTTGTGGTGTGCGGGAGTTGGGGTGGGGCGCTGCCCGGGGTGGCCGCCACCGCCGTCACCGCTCCCGCTCTGAAGCCCTTCGCGCTGAACTGGGCCACCGCCGACTGGCGGGCCGCGCCGATCGTCAGGGGGGTGTCCGAGATGCCGGGGAAGTGGGCGTGCGGGCCGGCGGGGAGGCCGAAGAGCGGTGGGTCGGCCAGGAGGTCGTGGTCGGCGCGGACTTCGTAGGCCACCGTACGGACGTCCAGGGCGATCGGTTCCGGGCCCGCGGAGGGGCGTTGCTCCACGTGCAGGCCCGGCCCCACGTGGCCCAGGGGCAGGCGGCCACCCTCAGTGGCCGGGAGCGTGCGCTCGACCAGGCCCACGCCGGCCGTGATGACCTGACCTGGTGTCATGCCCTCCTCGCCGAGGACCAGGTGGATGTCGATGCCGTTGTCGCCGGGGACGGTCAGGGCGGTGACATGGCCGTCCGGGGTCGCGGCCACGCCCACCCGGTCCGGCCGTACCGACCTGCGGAACAGGCCCAGCAGCGTACGGCCCCGCCACGGCCCGTGCTCCGGGCGCAGCGGCATCTCGGTGAAGGGCTGGCGCCACGTCGTTCGCAGGGAGAGGGCGCTCGCCAGCACCACCTGCGCGTCTCTCGTCAGCTTCAGCGGCATCCGCTCGACCAGCCCGCCGGTGCGTTCGGCCGCCCACGCGTCCAGGCGCTCCTGCGCGGTGATCAGGTCGTCCCCGAACGTGCCGTACGTGCCTGCCGGAAGCCCCGCGCGCCAGTCGTCCCGTAGGCGCAGCGACTGCTGGGTCCACAGGCCGAGGGCCGCGTCCAGGCCCGTCACCGAGACCATGTCGGTGAGGAGCCGGCGGGCCGCCGCGGCCGCCACGTCCGCGGGGACGCCCAGTGCCTCCGAGAGTTCCGCCCGTGCCTGACCGGCCGCACCGTCCGCCAGGAAGGCCAGCAGTGGCCACACGCCGGCCGCCGAGAACACCGTTCCGTCGTCCGCCGCGACCGTCCGCGCCCACCGCGCGGTGAGGCGGCTGACCGCCCGTATGCCGGCGCCGCTCATTCCGTCCCCCACGCCCCGCCCCCCATGTCCGTTCCGCGCGCCGCCCGTTCGGGGAACGAATCCGTTTTCCGGTCTTGTCCGGACCCGCTTACCCTGCGCGCATTCGTACGGTAGCCCGCCCGAGCCGCCTCGTCCGCCCCGACTGCCGCAACTCGTCCCGGAAACGGTCCCGGTGTCCCTGTCCCCTGCCCGCGAACAAGTCGCCGGAGCCGGCGACCGCCCCTCCTCGCTCCGGCGCCCGGGGGACCGACGGCGACGCGGCGGAGGACGGCGCCAAGGTGTGATCACGGCCCGGCGGGGGAGTCATGGCCGGAGAAAGTCACCGGGCCCCCGGAGAAAGTCGCTGGACGCAGGTGTGCGCCGCCCCTCATCATCACATCGAGTGATTCTCTGGCCTTTGCTTGCATGGCACAACCCACGGTTGCCACGCTGTTGCTGTCTGTACAACCTGATGGGAGCGGCCAGTGACATTCGGTGAGCAGCCGGCGTACCTGCGCGTGGCGGGTGATCTCCGCCAGAAGATCGTCGACGGTTCACTGCCGCCCCATACCCGTCTCCCCTCGCAGGCCCGTATCCGCGAGGAGTACGGCGTCTCGGACACCGTCGCGCTGGAGGCCCGCAAGGTGCTGATGGCCGAGGGGCTGGTCGAGGGGCGGTCCGGCTCGGGGACGTATGTGCGCGAGCGCCCGGTGCCGCGCAGTGTGGCGCGCTCGGGGTACCGCCCCTCGGGCGGCGCCACTCCTTTCCGGCAGGAGCAGGCCGACGCGACCGCGCACGGCACCTGGGAGTCCAGCAGCGAGCGCGCCGAGGCCGGTGCCGGGGTCGCGGAGCGGCTGGGGATCGAGCCGGGCGAGCGGGTGATGCGCACGAAGTACCTGTTCCGGGACGCCGGGGAGCCGATGATGCTCTCCACCTCCTGGGAGCCGCTCGCCGTGACCGGCCGCACCCCGGTCATGCTGCCCGAGGAGGGCCCGCTGGGCGGGATGGGGGTGGTCGAGCGGATGCGCGCCATCGACGTGATCGTGGACAACGTCACCGAGGAGGTCGGCGCCCGCCCCGGCCTCGCGGAGGAACTCCTGCTGCTCGGGGGCGTTCCCGGCCATGTCGTCCTCGTCATCCAGCGCACCTACTACGCCTCGGGCCGCCCGGTGGAGACCGCCGACGTCGTCATCCCGGCCGACCGCTACCAGGTCGCGTACCACCTCTCCGTGCGCTGACGCCGCGTCGTGAGGTAGCGCACAGGGGACGCGCTCCCCGGGGGCGCACCCCCGCGTACGAATCCCGCGCCTGCCGCCGTCGCCCCGCGACGCTCCGGCCGTCGTCCCTGGTGGGCGGCGGTCGGGCCCATCCCCGCGGACCGCCGTCCCGTGCGGCGCGTTCGATTCCGTGCGCCCCCTGCGTTCTGGCCGGTTGCGTACCTCTTCGTGAAAAGCCGTATCCGCTGTGTGAAGGTTGGGCGTACGCTCGGGCATATGCGTATTGCGGTTTCCTCGGGCGGGACACCTTGGAGCCCCGGAGCGGAAAGCGGGTGGGGCGGGTGCTTAGGGGCACGGGAAGGGAAACGGTGGGGGCGATGAACGAGGGTGCGGTCGTTCTGCCCTGGCTCGTCATACGTCAGGACGACAACGGCAATCGCTACCGGGTCGGCCGGTACGCGACGCGGGCGGAAGCCCAGAAGATCGCCGACAGTCTCGACGGCCGCGGGCACAGGCAGCTCTACTGTGTGGAACGCGTGAGCCAGCACGGCGAGAGCGCGCGCAACTGACCACGGGCGTGCTCCCGTAGGCTCCGGACCATGACCGAACGGATCGTGGTGGTGGGGGCCGCCCTGCTCGACGGGGACCGGCTGCTCGCCGCGCGGCGCAGCGCGCCCCCGGAGCTGGCCGGGCGCTGGGAGCTGCCTGGCGGCAAGGTCGAGCCCGGCGAGCAACCCGACGAAGCCCTCGTGCGCGAACTGCGCGAGGAACTCGGCGTCGACGCCGAGGCGGTCGAACGCGTCCCGGGGGAGTGGCCCCTGAGAAACCCTTATGTGCTGCGGGTGTGGACCGCCCGGCTCCGTCCGGGTTCCCCCGGACCCGAGGCTCTCCAGGATCACGACGAACTGCGCTGGCTCACCCCCGACCGCCTCTGGGACGTGCCCTGGCTCGACCAGGACGTCCCGGCCGTCCGGGAGATCGCCGCCCGCCTCGCCGCGCAGGCGCGCTGACCGGCGTACGAGGTGCGTCGCCCGGCGTGCGGAGCCGAGGCCGGGCCGGCCGTACCCCGCCACGCCCCTGTGCTCCTTGGCCGAGCCCCCCGGGGAGTGGCCCGGCCGGCCCCGGGAAGCTGTACGCCGTTTGTGCCACAGTGCCCCGGCCCGCACGGTACTCCCCTCGACATACCGGGTATGTGCCCAGTAACCCCATGAAATCGGACATGGGTGGGCTCGCTTGCCTGGGAAGTGATCGGCGTGTTCGACACCGAGGGCGACTGCGCCGAGTGGACCTTCCCCTCGGAACCCGGCGCGGTGCGCGCGGCCCGTGCCGCTGTCCGGGGCCAGTTGGGCCGCTGGCATCTGGACTCCCTCGCCGATCTGACGGCATTGCTGGTCAGCGAGCTGGTGACCAACTCCTTGCGGCACGCGGACGGTCCGATCGGTTTGCGTCTGGTCCGCCCGGCGGGGCTCGGCGGGGTGTTGCTGGTCGAGGTCTCCGACCAGGTGCCGGACCCGCCGCGCGAGCGGATCGCGCGGCCCGAGGACGAGAGCGGGCGTGGGGTGGCGCTCGTCGCGGGTTCCTCCGCCCGCTGGGGCACCCGGCCCGGTGGCAGCGGCAAGACCGTCTGGTTCGAACTGGCGATCCCCGAATGATGCCCGCCAGTGCCCGACGACCCGGAGCGCGGGCGGGTGCATCAGGGGCACGGCGGGGTGAGACGGGAGTACGGCGGGGGTGCGCGCGCCCCCGCGTGGGTCGGCTCGTGCCCCGGTGCGCAAGCGCGTTGCCGGGCGCGTGGTTCGAGGTCGTGTTCGCTGGTTAGAAGACTGGGAGTGTTGTCGCAGCACGGGCCGGAAGGCACCCGTACCGAGCTGTGATCGTGAACACCGTGTTGTGCGGCGCCGTAGTGCTGGATACTGCGGGCAGCCGCCCCCGGTGACCGGTGCCGGACGCGGTGAGCTGGAGGGGACGGTTCGCGTGAGCGAGATACCAGCGAAGGCCACGGAGTCCGAGGACCCGTCGGACGCCGCGAGGGGCCGGGCCGCCGAGGAGGCGGCCCCCGCCGACATGTGGCAGAGCAGTCCGCCCGGCTCGATGTACGACTACATAAAGGTCGCGTCCTTCTCCCTCAGCCCCGGCGGGCTGATCGAGCAGTGGAGCCTGCGCGCCGAACAGCTCTTCGGCATTCCCGCCGACCGGGCCGTGGGCCTCGACCCGATCGAGGCGTTCGTCGATCCCGACCTGCGCAGTCGCGGTCAGCGGAAGATGGCCGAGATCCTGGACGGGCGGGAGTGGACCGGCGTGGTCCCCTTCCGGATGCCGGACGGCGAGGACGGCTCGCGCGGCGAGGAGGGCATGGCGGAGGTCTACGTCATGCCCACCCGCACCGCCGAGGGCGACAAGGCCGCCGTCTGCATCGTGGTGGACGTGCGGACCCTGCGCAGCATCGAGACCGACCTCGCGGCTTCGCAGGCGATATTCGGCCAATCTCCGTTCGGGTTCCTGCTGATCGACACCGATCTCCGGGTGCGCCGGGCCAACACCCGCTTCGCGTCGATCTTCGGCGGCACTCCGGACGACCACCGGGGCAAGGGGGTGCACGACTATCTGCCGCGCGCCGAGGCCGACCGGGTCTCGGCCACCCTGCGCCGGGTGATGGAGTCCGGCGACTCCATCACGGACATGCACGTCACCGGCTTCGTACCGGACTCCGACGAGCGCCGGCACTGGTCCATCAACCTCTACCGCGTGCACAGCGGCAGCGGGCGCCCCATCGGCGTGGCGTGGCTCGGTACCGACATCACCGCCCGGCGTGAGGCCGCCCGTGAGGCCGCCTCCGCGCGGCGCAACCTCGCGCTGCTCAACGAGGCCGGCGCCCGCATAGGGAACTCGCTCGACCTGGAGACGACCGCGCGCGAACTGCTCGACGTGGTCGTCCCGGGCTTCTGCGACCTGGCCACCGTCGACCTCTACCAAGCCCTGCTGACCGGTGACGAGGCCCCGCCCAAGCTGGCCGACGGCAGCGCGGAACTGCGCCGGGTCGCCTTCGCCAGTGCCGTCTCCGACGCGCCCTTCGGCGGCTCGGGGGAGCGGGTGGAGCTGGGCGCGGTGCACCGCTTCCCGTTCAACTCCCCCTGCGCGGACGCCCTGCGCACCGCCCGGCCGCAGCGGGTGCCCGCCGAGGAGGGCGGCCTGGTGCAGTCCACGCTCGCCGTGCCGATGGTCGCGCACGACACCGTGGTGGGCATCGTGCAGTTCGCCCGCACCAAGGGCAGCGAGCCGTTCGGGGACCGCGACCGCGACCTCGCGGTGGAGCTGGCCGCGCGTGCCGCCGTCTGCATCGACAACGCCCGGCTCTACCGCCGCGAGCACGAACGCGCGCTGATACTCCAGCGGTCCCTGCTCCCGCCCGGCGACCCCGAGGCGTCCGGCCTGGACATCGCCTGCCGCTACCTGCCCGGCAACGCGGCCACCGAGGTCGGCGGCGACTGGTTCGACGTCATCGAACTCCCCGGCCACCGAACCGCGTTGGTGGTCGGCGACGTGATGGGACGCGGCCTGCGCGCGGCCGTGGCGATGGGTGAACTCCGTACGGCGGTACGCACCCTGGCGCTGCTCGACCTCGAACCGGCCGAGGTGCTCTCCGCGCTGGACGAGATCGCCCGCGGCCTCGGCACCCCCGGCGGCGTTCAGCAGGCCACCCGCGCCGCCCGCCAGCCGCGCGACGCCGACCTGTGCGAGGTCTACCTCGCCACCTGTGTGTACGCGGTCTACGACTCCGTCACCCGGCGCTGCACCTTCGCCAACGCCGGCCATCTGCCGCCGGTGCTGGTGGAGCCCGGCGAGGCCGCGCTGATGCTGGACGTGCCGCCCGGCATGCCGCTGGGCGTGGGCGGCGAGCCGTTCGAGGAGGTGGAGGTCGAGCTGCCGGAGGGCGCCCTGCTCGCCCTCTACACCGACGGTCTGGTCGAGTCCCGCGACCATCCGCTGGACGAAGGGCTCCAGGCGTTCGTGCAGGCGCTCACCGACCCCTCCCGCCCGCTGGAGGACGTCTGCGACCACGTCCTGAACAGCCTCCACACCCGGCACGGCGAGGACGACATCGCGCTGCTCATGGCCCGCGTCCAGGGCCTGCCCACCGAGTCGGTCGGCGACTGGACCCTGCCCCGCGAACCGCGCAGCGTGGGCCGGGCCCGCGAGTACGCGCGGGCGCAGCTGCTGAGCTGGGACCTGGAACCCCTGGTCGACACCACGGAACTCCTGGTCAGCGAGCTGGTGACCAACGCCCTGCGGTACGGCGAGGGCGAGATCAGGCTCCGGCTGCTGCTGGACCGCACCCTGGTCTGCGAGGTCTGGGACGCCGGTCTGGTCCAGCCCCGCAGGCGCCGTGCCCGAGACACCGACGAGGGCGGACGGGGCCTGCAACTGGTCGGTCTGCTCAGTGCCGCCTGGGGCTCCCGGCGCACCCCGCGCGGCAAGACGGTGTGGTTCGAGCTGCCGCTGCCCGGCGCCGACAGCCCCCTGACCGACCCGGCGGAGGCGCTGCTCAGCCTGTTCTGAACCTTCCGCGGGTCTCCGGCCCGCCGAAGGACACCGGCGGCCCCCCGTCCGGTTCCTCACCGAGCAGCACCCCGCCGAGGACCGCTCCGGCGGTCCCCTGGGTGCCGGACTCCGGCAGGCCGTGGGCCCGTACGTCCCGTTCGGCGAGTTCCAGGGCCCGGCGGGCGAGGACGGCCGCTTCGACGGGGTGGGGTTCGGCGAGGGTGCGCACGGCGGCCGCGAGCAGGGAGCGGGGGTCGGCGCCTACCGCGCCCCGGTGCACCGCGACGAAGTCCTCCGCCTCGCCGACAGCCGCCCGCGCCACCAGGTCGGCGGCGGTGTCCAGCACCCCGCCGCGGGCGCCCGGCAGCCGCACCAGGGCGCGGGTGATCCGGCGCAGCGCGTCCAGCGGGTCGTACGGCCCCGCCGTCAGCTCCGTACGTACGGCGGCCAGGATGTCGTCGGCAGCCGACGGCACCGCTGTGCCCGTGGCCCGTGCCCGGGCCAGCACCGCCTCCGCCCCGGTCAGCGCGGCCGGTACCAGTGCGGCCGCCTCCCGCAGCCGGCGAGCCGTGCGGTCCACCCCCGCCACCAGAATCCCGGCCTGCGCCACCGAGCCCTCGGCGGCCCGGAGCCCGCGTGCCGTGCGCCCCTTCTCGCCCGAGTCGGCGGCACGCCGGGCCTCGTTCAGCCGGGCGGTGGCGAACACCAACCGGTCCATCGCCTCTTCGGCGCACCCGGCGGCCCGCGCGCCGACCGCCGGCCCGTACCGCTCGCGCAGTTCCGACACGGTGACCCGCGTGCCGGCCGCACGCGCCGCCAGCCGGCGGAACGCCCCCTCGGCCACCTCCAGCGCCGGGCCCGTCCCGGGTCGGCGCAGCCGGTCCAGCTCCCCGGCCCGCGCGTCCAGCACGCGCCCCGCCTCCGCACACCGGCCGACGACGCCGGCCAGGGTCTGCCCGCGGTCGCCGGCGTCGCGGGGCTCTCCCTCCTCGTACCGGTGCCACAGGGCGAAGGCGGCGGAGAGCTCCGTGCGGGCGGTGTGGACCGCGTGGCGGAAGGGGGCGAGGGTGCGCTCGTCCAGAAGCGCGGCCGCGAACGGCAGCTCCTCCTCGCTCGCCCGCACGCTGTCGTCCGCCTCGACCAGGGCCGCGCGGGCCCGGCGGTCGGACTCGGCCGGGGTGGACACGGCCGGAGTCGCGGAGGCGACGCCGGAGGCCCGGCGGCCACGGCGCATGTAGCTGTACGCGGCCACCACCCCGGCGGTGCCGAGCACGGCGACCGGGAGGATCAGGTCGACGGCGGAGGTCTCGTCGTCCCGTGGAGCGGCGCGGGCGGCGGGGGCCGCGCGGGGCGGGGACGCGGTCGCGGGTTCCTGTGCCGCGAGTACCGGGAGGGCCAGCCAGCCGGCCCCGGCGACCGCGCCGACGAGCGCGTGTGCGACCCGCACGCGTATGTGCGCCGTGGCGTGCCGGGGGCGGCCCCGGACCAGGGAGGACGTCACTTTGGGAGCGTATGGGCGGGTTCGTGGCCCCGCGAGCGGGCGGGGTTGCGCCGCACGGGTGGGGTTGCCGCGCCGCGCGGTCGTGTCGTCCCGTTTCCCCCGGTGCGGTCGCTTTCAGTGGGTGCATAGATCTGATCAGCTCCATATACCGCCAAAAGTGATCAACACGTCCGCGGCCTTCCGGAGGTAGCAGAGATGTCCCACGACGGCGTCGGCTCACGCGCGGTCCTGCGCGCGACCGCCTTCCTCACCGCGGGCGCCCTCGCGGTGCCCCTCCTCGCCGGGTGCAGCTCGGACGAGAAGGCCGCCCACCCCCTGGCCGGACCGGACATCGCTCACGTCACCCGTGCCAAGGTCGCCGAGGGCGGCACCGTGAAGTGGGCCGTGGACGCGCTGCCGGAGACGCTCAACGCCTACCAGGCCGACGCGGACGCGGGCACCACCCGGGTCGCCCAGGCCACCCTCCCCTCGATGTTCCAGCTCGACGCGAACGGCCGCCCGGCGGTGAACCCCGCCTACCTGGAGTCCGCCAAGGTCATCGAGACCGAGCCGCGCCAGGTCGTGCTGTACAAGCTGAACCAGCAGGCCGTGTGGAGCGACGGCCGGGAGATCGGCGCCGCCGACTTCCTCGCCCAGTGGCGCGCCCTGTCCGGCAAGGACAGCGCTTACTGGACCGCGCGCAACGCCGGGTACGACCGCATCTCCAAGATCGAGCGCGGCGCCAGCGACCTCCAGGTCCGGGTCACCTTTTCCCGCCCGTACGCCGACTGGAAGTCGCTGTTCTCCCCGCTGTACCCGAAGGACGTCATGGGCTCCCCGGACGCCTTCAACGACGGCGCCCGGCGCAAGCTGAAGACCAGCGCGGGCCCCTTCCGGGTGGACAAGGTCGACACCGCCGGCAAGGACGTCGTCCTCACCCGCAACCCGCGCTGGTGGGGGCAGCCCGCCAAGCTCGACCAGATCGTGCTGCACACCGTCCCGCGCGACGAGCGGGCCACCGCGCTGGCCGACGGCAAGGTCGACGTCGCCGATGTGGACGCCGCCACGGCCGGGCGGATCAGCGGCGCCGCCGGAGGCGCCGGGACCGGCAGCCCGCTCGCGGGCGGCGGCAAGACCTCCGCCAAGAAGCTCCGCTCCTGGGCGCTCGCCCACGGCCTGGAGGCCGAGAAGGTCGAGCACGCGGGCCGGAAGAAGCTGCGCAAGGCCATCACCCGCTACCTGGAGGAGCAGGACGGCCTCCGCTCCTACGAAGTGCGCAAGTCCCTGGAGCCCGCCTACACCCAGCTCGCCCTGAACGGCGCCGGGGGCGTGCTCGCGGACGAGCGGGTACGCCGGGCGGTGGCCCGCGCGCTGGACCGCAAGGAGCTGGCCAAGCTGGTGCTGACCCCGCTCGGCCTGCCCGCCGAGCCGGTCGGCAGCCACCTGGCGCTGGAGGGCCAGCCCGCCTACGCCGACAACAGCGACGCCCTCGGCGGCCAGGACACCAAGGAGGCGCAGGCCCTGCTCTCGGACGCCGGGTGGGTACCGGGCGGCCCGGTCAAGGCGCAGAAGAAGGCCGAGAAGGCCGCCGGACCGGAGAGCAGCTCCAAGGACGACGACGACCGGTCCGAGGGCGGCAAGGACGGCGAGTACATCGTCGGCGAGGACGACACGAACACCGACGGCAAGAACGAGCACCGCGACGGCAGCGGCCGCCACCTCGCCCAGGACGGCAAGCAGTACACCGGCCAGGGCGGTGCCCCCGGCGCCTACGCCCCCAAGGGCACGGCCGCCCCGGCGGGCGCGGTCAACGGCCCGCTCGCCAAGGACGGCCAGGCGCTCAACCTCCGCTTCGTGCTCCCCACCGGCGCGGGCTCGGAGACCCTGAACACCGTCGCCGGGCGGATCTCCGCGATGCTGGAGAAGGTCGGTATCCGCACCACCCTCATCAAGGTCCCGGACGAGAGCTACTTCAAGGACCACATCGCGGCCGGCGACTTCGACCTCGCCCTCTACTCCTGGCCCGCCTCCGCCTTCCCGGCCACCGACGCGCGCCCGATCTTCGCCAAGCCGGCGCCCGCCGCCGACGGCTCGGTGAACGTCGAGCAGAACTACACCCGCGTCGGCACCGACCAGGTGGACCAGCTCTTCGACCAGGCCGCCTCGACGCTGGACGAGGACGAGTCCCGCGATCTCATCCGCAAGGCCGACACCCGCATCTGGGCGGCGGCCGGCTCCATCCCGCTCTACCAGCGCCCCCAGCTCGTCGGCGTACGGAAGACCCTGGTCAACACGGGCGCCTTCGGCTTCCAGGCGCCGGTCTACGAGGACATGGGCTTCTTGAAGAAGGGCGCGAAGGTCTCCCCCAGCCCGACCGGGAGCTGACCCGGAACCGGGCCCCGTGGCCCTGCGGAGGCCGTCCCCCGCAGGGCCACGTACCATGGGGTGAGGCCGTGGCGTGTCCAGCCCGGCAGGTCCCGCGCAAGAGAATCCCGCGCAGGGCAGTCCGCACACTCCGGGAGTACGCCGCAATATGGCCACGCGCCACGACATCCGTAACGTCGCCATCGTCGCCCACGTCGACCATGGCAAGACCACCATCGTCGACGGCATGCTGAAGCAGGCCGGCGCGTTCGCCGCCCACCAGCTCGACTCCGTCGACGACCGCATGATGGACTCGAACGACCTGGAGCGTGAGAAGGGCATCACGATCCTCGCCAAGAACACGGCGGTGAAGTACCACCCCAAGGACGGTGGGGACCCGATCACGATCAACATCATCGACACCCCCGGCCACGCCGACTTCGGTGGCGAGGTCGAGCGCGGTCTGTCGATGGTCGACGCGGTCGTCCTGCTCGTCGACGCCTCCGAGGGCCCGCTGCCGCAGACCCGCTTCGTGCTGCGCAAGGCGCTCCAGCAGCGGCTGCCGGTCATCCTGTGCATCAACAAGACGGACCGCCCCGACTCGCGCATCGACGAGGTCGTCAACGAGACCTACGACCTCTTCCTCGACCTGGACGCGGACGAGGAGCAGATCGAGTTCCCCATCGTCTACGCCTGCGGCCGTGACGGCATCGCGTCGCTGACCAAGCCGGAGAACGGCACGGTCCCGGCGGACTCCGACAGCCTGGAGCCGTTCTTCTCCACGATCCTGGAGCACGTCCCGGCCCCCACGTACGAGGAGGACGCGCCGCTCCAGGCCCACGTCACCAACCTCGACGCGGACAACTTCCTCGGCCGTATCGCGCTGCTCCGCGTCGAGCAGGGCGAGCTGCGCAAGGGCCAGACGGTCGCCTGGATCAAGCGCGACGGCACCGTCCAGAACGTCCGCATCACCGAGCTGATGATGACCGAGGCGCTCACCCGCAAGCCGGCCGAGGTGGCGGGCCCCGGTGACATCTGCGCCGTCGCCGGTATCCCGGACATCATGATCGGTGAGACCCTCGCCGACCCGGAGAACCCCGTCGCGCTCCCGCTGATCACGGTGGACGAGCCCGCGATCTCCATGGTCATCGGTACCAACACCTCGCCGCTGGTCGGCCGTGGCGGCACCGGCAAGGGCGCGGACGCCAAGTCCGCCGTCAAGGACCGCAAGGTCACCGCCCGCCAGGTCAAGGACCGTCTCGACCGCGAGCTGATCGGTAACGTCTCCCTCCGCGTGCTCGACACCGAGCGCCCGGACGCCTGGGAGGTCCAGGGCCGTGGTGAGCTGGCGCTCGCCATCCTGGTCGAGCAGATGCGCCGCGAGGGCTTCGAGCTGACCATCGGCAAGCCGCAGGTCGTCACGCAGATGATCGACGGCAAGGTGCACGAGCCGGTCGAGCGCATGACGATCGACGTCCCCGAGGAGCACATGGGCGCGGTCACGCAGCTCATGGGCGTCCGCAAGGGCCGGATGGACAACATGTCCAACCACGGCTCCGGCTGGGTCCGGCTCGAGTTCGTCGTCCCGTCCCGCGGCCTCATCGGCTTCCGTACCGAGTTCCTGACCAACACCCGTGGTACGGGCATCGCCCACTCCATCCACGAGGGCCACGAGCCGTGGTTCGGCACCCTGACGACCCGTAACAACGGCTCGCTCGTCGCCGACCGCGCCGGTTCCGTCACCGCGTTCGCGATGACGAACCTCCAGGAGCGCGGCGTGCTCTTCACCGAGCCGGGCACCGAGGTGTACGAGGGCATGATCGTCGGCGAGAACTCGCGCTCCGACGACATGGACGTCAACATCACCAAGGAGAAGAAGCTCACGAACATGCGGTCGGCGTCGGCCGACTCGTTCGAGGCGATCGTCCCGCCGCGCAAGCTCTCCCTGGAGCAGTCCCTGGAGTTCTGCCGCGACGACGAGTGCGTCGAGGTGACCCCGGAGGCGGTTCGCATCCGCAAGGTCGTCCTCGACCAGAAGGAGCGCGGCCGCACCGCGAGCCGTGCCAAGCACAGCTGACGACTGATCAACTCGGCCTGAGCGCCGGGTGACTGAAGCCCGGCCGTCCCCATCTCGGGGGCGGCCGGGCTTTTTCGCAACCGGATTTTTCCCGCCGCCGGGCCACCCGGTGTCCGGAACGCGGAGATCCCGGACCGATAGCCATGTAACACGTCCGTTTCGCGGCCTTCAGTAGGGGAGTTGTTTGTCCGGTCTTGGGAAGTTCCGCCCGTCAGCTGTGACTGAATTGAGATTTAAAGACAGTGGTCGCCACTTGGCTCATGTCAGATAGTTAGCCGCGTACCGCTCGGGTCAAAGGGGAGCTGTTCGTCGCTTCCAGCGGTGTGATCCGGCCCTAGAACTACGCGCGTCCGACTGCGAGTTCGCGCGCTGTCCAGCAATCCCGGAACCTCCCGCACTCATATCTGCGAAACGGACGAACCGTGACAAGTCCTATCGACATCGAGGGCGGCGGGACTTCGGTCGTCGTCGACGGCGAAGCAGGGCCGTCGGCGAAGGCCGAGACCGTCCAGCTCGAAGGCCGTTCTCCCGGCCGGCTGATGTGGATGCGCTTCAAGCGCGACCGCACCGGCGTGATCTCGGCCTGTGTCGTGATCTTCTTCTTCGCGATCGGGTTGCTCGCCCCGCTGATATCCAAGGTGTACGGCAAGGACCCGTACACGGTGTACGCGGACGAGCGTCCCGAGCTGTTCGACAGTGCGGGTGTGCCGGTGCAGCCCAACGGAGGTATCAGTGGCGAGTTCTGGTTCGGCCTCGAACCCGGCAACGGCTACGACGTCTTCACCAAGCTCCTGTTCGGCATCCGCACCTCGCTGATGATCTCGCTCGCGGTCACCGTCACCGTCGTCCTCACCGGCATCCTGCTCGGGGTCGCGGCCGGATACCTGGGCGGGCGCACCGACTTCGCCATCGGCCGGGTCATCGACTTCCTGCTCGCCTTCCCGGCGCAGTTGTTCTTCATCGCCAGCATGCCGGTCGTCGTCTCGCTGTTCGTCAGCCCGCGCGACGAGACCCCCACCTACGTCCGGGTGCTGGCGCTGATCATCGTCCAGTGGTTCCTCGGCTGGATGAGCCTCGCCCGCATCCTGCGCGGCACCTCGCTCGCCCTGCGGGAGCGGGAGTTCATCGAGGCGGCCCGGGTCAGCGGGGCCTCCTCGTGGCGGATCATCCGCAAGGAGATCCTGCCGAACGTGGTCACCCCGCTGCTGGTGCAGGCCACTTACCTGCTGCCCTCCTTCGTCACCGCCGAGGCCGGGCTCTCCTTCCTCGGCGTGGGCATCGTCGAACCGACGCCGGACTGGGGACAGATGTTCTCCAAGGCGTCCACAGAGCTGGTGATGCAGAACGACATCACCTACATGTTCTTCCCGGGCATCTCGATGATCATCTTCATCGTGGCGTTCAACCTGCTCGGGGATTCGGTCAGGGACGCGTTCGACCCCAAGACCGCACGCTGACCGGTCACTTCACAGCACCACAGCACCTCGCACAGCACTACCAGCAGTTTCTTTCGCACTGGTGACACAGGAACGCACTGGTGACACAGAGATGGGTGGGAACCTCGTGATGAGTAGGGGCGGACGCCACACATACGGCGCACTCTCCGTGCTCGCGGCCGGAGCGCTTGTGCTCACCGGTTGCAGCAAGGGCGGCAGCGACAGCGGCGACGACGACAAGAAGCAGCAGCAGAACGCCCAGCGCCAGCAAGCGCTGATCAAGTTCGGTGACGAGAAGGCGTCCACCGGACCGGCCGCCGAGGTGCCCGGCGCCAAGTCCGGCGGCACCCTGGAGGTCCTCCAGCGCGACAGCTACGCGCACCTCGACCCGGCACAGATCTACGTGTCCGACGAGGGCTCGCTCGCCACCCTGCTGCACCGCGGTCTCACCGGCTACAAGGCGACCAGCAACGACGGCAGCAAGCACGAGGTCGTCGGCGACCTCGCCACCGACTCGGGCACCACCACCGACGGCGGCAAGACCTGGAAGTACACGCTCAAGGACGGCATCAAGTTCCAGGACGGTACGCCGATCACGTCCAAGGACGTCCGGCACACCGTCGAGCGCCTCTTCGCGCCCTTCATCAACCAGGGCCCGACCTTCCTCCAGCAGTGGCTCGCCGACTCGCCGGGCGCGACCTACCGCAAGCTGCTCAAGGACGGCCCCTACAAGGGCAAGCACCTGCCCGACTCGGTGCTGTCGACGCCGGACGACAAGACGATCGTCTTCCACTTCAAGACGGCCCGTCCCGACCTGCCGTACGCGCTGGCCATGGCCGGCTACGGGGTCGTCTCCCAGAAGGGTGACACCAAGGAGCGCTACGACAAGGCGCCCGTGGTGAGCGGCCCGTACAAGATCCAGTCGTTCAAGTCCGGCAAATCCATGGTGCTGGTGAAGAACACCAACTGGGACCCGAAGACGGACCCGATCCGGCACCAGTACATCGACCGGTTCAACTTCAGCTTCAACCAGCAGTACGAGGCGTCCACCAAGGCGCTGCTCGCCGACAGCGGCGCCGACCAGGCCGGCATCAGCTTCAACAACCAGGTCGACGCGGGCAACCTGTCCTCGGTGCTCCGGGACGCGAAGCTGAAGTCCCGTACGGTCTCGGGCTACCAGTCGTTCGTCGGCCAGATGAACATCAACATGAGCCACAAGCCCATGCAGGACAAGACGGTCCGCGAGGCCATCGCCTACGCCCTGCCGGTCACCCCGTTCGTCCGTGCCTACGGCGGCACCGACGCCATGGAGGTCGCGGGCGGTCTGATCTCCCCGACCGTCTCCGGCTACGACGCCGCCTTCGACCCGTGGGGCAAGAAGAAGAAGCCCGCCGGTGACGCGGCCAAGGCCAAGGAGCTGCTGAAGAAGGCCGGCAAGCTCAACATGAAGCTGACCTTCGGCTACATCAACACCCCCGAGGGCCAGCAGTACTCCACCGCCATGGCGGCGGGCCTGAAGAAGGCCGGCTTCAACGTCCAGCGCCAGGAGATCCCGGCCGAGACGTTCTACGACCAGGTCTCCAAGCTGAACAACAACTACGACATCTTCCACACCGCGTGGGGTGCCGACTGGCCGTCCGCCTCGACCGTGATCCCGCCGCTGTACGACGGCCGCGTGATCGCCGACGGCGCGCAGAACTACTCGCAGATCAACGACCCGCAGATCAACAGCGAGATCGACCGGATCAGCAAGATCACCGACCCGGCCAAGGCCGCGTCCGAGTGGGAGAAGCTCGACCAGCACATCGTGAAGGACGTCGTCAACGTCGTCCCGACCGCGTACTACAAGCAGACCCAGATCGCCGGTTCCAAGGTCGGCGGACTCGTCTACGACGACGTGCTCAGCGGCGTCGACCCGCGTCGCCTCTTCATCAAGTAACCGCCCGCGCCCGGCATCCGGCGCACCCCGCAAGGGTGCGCCGGGCGCCGGGCCCCGGACCGCCGACGTCAGAGAGCTGCCCCTGTCATGCTGCGCTTCCTCGTCCGCCGGACCCTCGGTGCCGTCGTCATCCTCTTCCTGCTGAGCATGGTCACATTCGTCCTGTTCTTCGGGGTGCCCCGCGACCCGGCGCTGCTGATGTGCGGCAAGACCTGCAACGCCGACGCCATCGCGAACATCCACCATGTGCTCGGCCTCGACAAGTCCATCCCGGAGCAGTACCTGATCTTCCTGCACAACCTGGTCATGGGCAGCGACAGCTTCGCCCAGGGACCGTGCCCGGCGCCCTGCTTCGGCTACTCGTACCACTCCAACGAGCCGGTCTGGGGCACGCTGATCGACCGGCTGCCCACCACCGTCTCGCTGACCATCGGCAGCGCGGTGTTCTTCCTCGTCATCGGCATCGGCGCCGGTCTGGTGGCCGCCTGGCGGCGCGGCACCGTGGTCGACAAGGTGGCGACGGCCGGCGCGATGGTCATCTCCGGGATGCAGATCTACTTCCTCGGCCCGCTGGCCCTGGCCCTGCTCGTCTACCAGACCCACTGGTTCGACAAGCCCGCCTACAACGACTTCACCGCCAACCCCCTGACCTGGTTCTCGGGGCTGCTCATCCCCTGGGTGATCCTCTCCACCATCTTCGCGGCGCAGTACACCCGTATGGCGCGCTCCTCGATGATCGAGCAGCTCCAGGAGGACCACGTCCGCACCGCCCGCGCCAAGGGCATGTCCCGGCGGTACGTGTTCTTCCGTTACGCCTGGCGCGGCTCGCTGATCCCGATCGTCACCATCTTCGGCATCGACCTCGGCTCGCTGCTCGGCGGCGCCATCATCACCGAGTGGACCTTCGGTCTGCCGGGCCTCGGCCAACTGTCCGTGCAGTCCGTGTTCTTCAGCGATCTGCCGCTGCTGCTCGGCGTGATGCTGTTCGCCGCCGCCATGATCCTGCTCTTCAACATCGTCGTCGACGCCGCGTACGCCTTCATCGATCCGCGCGTGCGGCTGTCCTAGGAGCACTGTCGTGACCACTTTGACCAAGGAGGCCGGTGTCCCGGCCCCGGCGGGCGACGGTCCGCTGCTGTCCGTGCGCGATCTGCACGTCAGCTTCAAGACCGAGGACGGCGTCGTACGGGCCGTGGACGGGCTCTCCTTCGACCTGGAGCGGGGCAGAACGCTCGGCATCGTGGGGGAGTCGGGCTCGGGCAAGTCGGTCACCAACCTGACCGTCCTCGGCCTGCACAACCCGATGTTCACCACCGTCGAGGGCGAGATCCTCCTGGACGGGCGGGAGTTGACGACCGCGCGCGAGTCGGAGATGGAGAAGCTGCGCGGCAACAAGGTCGCCATGATCTTCCAGGACCCGCTGACCGCGCTCTCCCCCTACTACACGGTCGGCCGGCAGATCGCCGAGCCGTATATGAAGCACACCGGCGCCTCCAAGAAGGAGGCGTGGAACCGCGCGGTGGAGATGCTGGGCAAGGTCGGCATCCCCAACCCCAAGGCGCGGGCGGGGGATTACCCGCACCAGTTCTCCGGCGGCATGCGCCAGCGCGCGATGATCGCCATGGCCCTGGTCTGCGACCCCGACCTGCTGATCGCGGACGAGCCGACCACCGCGCTCGACGTGACGGTCCAGGCGCAGATCCTCGACCTGCTCAAGGACCTCCAGCAGGAGTTCGGCTCGGGCATCATCTTCATCACCCACGACCTCGGGGTGATCGCGGACATGGCCGACGACATCATGGTGATGTACGCGGGCAGCGCGGTGGAGCGCGGCTCGGTCGACTCCGTCCTGCACGCGCCCGAACACCCCTACACCTGGGGCCTGCTGAACTCGATGCCGCGGCTCGACTCCGACCCGTCCATCGCGCTCACCCCCATTCCGGGCTCCCCGCCCTCGCTGCTCAACCC
>NZ_MUNH01000926.1:0-651 GCF_002154615.1 Streptomyces recifensis | reverse complement strand
GCGGCGGCCGGCGGCATCGGTACCGACGGCCTGCAGATGCCCATTGGCCCTGGTGCAGATCCACACGTCCCGCCAGGCCGGCGGTATGACCAGTTCCCGGATCCGGGCCAGCTCGGCCGGATCGCGCAGCGGCTCCCCGTGAGCGTCCACGTAACGAAAGCCGCGTCCATGGCGCAGGCGGCGGAACCCGGGGTCGGTGGGCCGGCAGTGACAGAGACGCATCCCGACCTCCTGATGGCGCACTACCGGATGGGTGGTTCCGACCGTCCCGTGTCCCCCGTGGGAATCCGGATCGAAGCTCTGTCGCTCTGGTACCCACCCAAATCCCCCGCAAGCCGGACAAACCGCAGCTCGGTGACACATGCGGCGTCATCAGTCCCTTGACCGACGGGCCGTACGGCCGGGCTCCGCCGTGACGAGCGACCGACGGACCGGCAGCGATCGGAGAACCGCAGGTCAGCGACCCTTTTCGGCAGGCTCCAGAATCGCCACGCACTCCACGTGATGCGTCATCGGGAACAGATCGAACGCCCGCAGCGTCCGCACCCGGTACCCGCCCTCCCGGAAGTACCCCAGATCCCGGGCCAGCGCGGCCGGGTCGCACGCCACATAGGCGATCCGGCGAGCGCCGAGACCGACCAGGTGCTGCAC
>NZ_MUNH01000925.1:0-650 GCF_002154615.1 Streptomyces recifensis | reverse complement strand
GGAGGGAAGCCCGTAGGCCCCGGGGAGCTGAGTCCGGCTCACGCGCGGCGCGAGGCGGGAAGACGCGGCCGTCGGCGGAAGGCGGACTGCGCCTCCGCGAAAGAGCACCCCCCCCCGTGCGCGACGGTCACGGGCGGCCGCCCCGGCTCCCCTTCACAGCC
Source organism: Streptomyces recifensis (assembly GCF_002154615.1). Taxonomy (NCBI): domain Bacteria; kingdom Bacillati; phylum Actinomycetota; class Actinomycetes; order Kitasatosporales; family Streptomycetaceae; genus Streptomyces; species Streptomyces recifensis. Next base: position 489 of record NZ_MUNH01000925.1, on the reverse strand, counting down.
CGACTCGCCGGGTACACCACCCGGGGATACGTTGGTGGACGGGCCGCATTGACGGTTGGGCGGATGTCTCTGTCTGCGAGCTTCGTCCCGAGGGTCACCGGCTGACGGCGGCCCGGCGCAGGCACCCGGCACCGTGCGTCACGGGGACGATCACAGGAACTTGTCGATGCCGTACGTACGGGCGGGGCACGGCGGTGCCGGCAGAGGACCGGCAAGGAGACCGTCATGGATCGCTACCCGCCCATCGCCGATCACGGGCTCATCGGGGATCTGCAGACCGCGGCTCTGGTGTCGTCGCACGGCGTGATCGACTGGTTCGCGGCCCCGCGGTTCGACTCGCCCAGCGTCTTCGCCGCCCTGCTCGACCACGACGGCGGCGGCTTCTTCCTGCTCGCGCCGGAGCGCTCCGAAGGGACCTGGAGACAGCTCTACTACCCGGACACCGCGGTCCTGGTGACCCGTTTCATGTCACCGGACGGGGTCGGCGAG
>NZ_MUNH01000098.1:0-2519 GCF_002154615.1 Streptomyces recifensis | reverse complement strand
CCGCCCCCACAGGCCGGCCGGTACCTCTACGCCGACCTCGGCCCCCTGCGCGAGCCCCTCGCCGCGCGGGGCGTGCGGGACGCGCAGGAACTGGAGGACTTCCTCGCCGCCCGGCTCGGCATGCCCGCGCCCGGCGGACACCGCTTCGGCGACGACCTCGAAGCCCTGCGCGTACGGCTGTCCACCGCGCCGCTGCTGGGCGGCACCGACGAGGAGCGCGAGGCCGCGCTCGCCTCGCCCGACCCGACGGAACTGCCCTGCACGCGGGACGCGTTGCTCACCCTGGGACTGGTCCTCGACGAACTCCGTGACGAAGCCGTGCGATGGGAGCCTCCTCGATGACGCAGCAGACGCATGAGTCCGGGTCCACCGTCACGACGGCCACCACACCGGTGCCGGACGCTCCCGAACCCGTGGACGCGGCGCCCGGGACCGCGGTCCGCGCCCCGCTCGCGCCCGCGTGGCCACCGCTGGCCGAACCCCGTCCGCTGGGCGAACACCGGGTGTGGCCGCGCACCTTCCACGACCGGCTCACCGCGCCGCTGCCCGGCTGGCGGGCCATGGCCCGCTTCGCCCGCGAGGGCGCCGTACGCCCCGACCCCGAGGGGCTCGTCGACATCCCCCGACTCCCGTACGAACCCGGCCCGTTGCCTCGCGTCGGGGCCGACACCCTCGCCGTCACCTGGGCGGGGCACGCCAGTTGGGTGGTGCGGATCGGGGGGCTGACCGTGCTCACCGACCCGGTCTGGTCGCGCCGCATCCTCGGCACCCCGGCCCGCGTCACCCCGGTCGGTGTCCCCTGGGACAGCCTGCCGCCCGTCGACGCGGTCGTGATCAGCCACAACCACTACGACCATCTGGACGCCCCCACCCTGAGCCGGCTCCCGCGCGAGACGCCGGTCTTCGCACCAGCCGGGCTCGGACGCTGGTTCCGGCGGCGGAGGTTCACCCGCGTCACCGAGCTGGACTGGTGGGAGGGCGCCCAACTGTCCGGTGTGCGCTTCGACTTCGTGCCCGCGCACCACTGGTCCAAGCGCACGCTGACCGACACCTGTCACAGCCTGTGGGGCGGCTGGGTGATGACCGCGACGGACGGGCAGCGTCTCTACTTCGCGGGCGACACCGGCTACGGCCACTGGTTCGGGCGGATAGGCCGCCGCTACCCCGGCATCGACGTCGCCCTGATGCCCATCGGCGCCTACGACCCGCGCTGGTGGCTCAGCGACGTCCACTGCGACCCGGAGGAGGCCGTACGGGCCACCCTCGATCTCGGCGCCCGGCGGATGGCGCCCATGCACTGGGGGACGTTCGTGCTCTCGGCCGAGCCCGTCATGGAGCCCCTCACCCGCGTCCGCGCGGCCTGGGAGAAGGCGGGCCTGGCCCGGACCGACCTGTGGGACCTCCCCGTGGGCGCCTCCCGCGTCCTGGAGACCGCCCCTACCGCTCCTCGCCCCGCACCCGGCGCACCAGCCCCGGAGCCGCGCTGACCAGCACGGTCAGCACCACCACCGCCAGGACCCCCTCCCACGGCCGGGTGAACAGCGAACCCCCGAGCACGCCGATGACCTGGTACGTCAGCGCCCACGCCAGGCACGCGGGCAGGTTGCCCCGCGAGAAGCGCCGCAGCGGCCATTCCGCCAGCAGGCACGCCAGCATCACCGGAATCCGGCCGGCGGGTATCAGCCGGGACAGCACCAGCACCGAAACCCCGTGCTCGGCCAGCTTCTCCCGCGCCTGGTTCAGCCGCTCCTCCGGCGCCCGCGACCGCAGCGCCTCCAGCCAGCGCGACCCGCTCTGCGAGCCCAGACCACGCCGCCCCAGCCAGTACAGCGCCGCGTCCCCCAGGAAGGCCGCCAGCGACGCCGTCACGAACACCAGCGCCAGCGAGAACGGCGCCGTCCGGTGCAGCGCCACCACCGTCGCCGAGCTGACCAGCGCCCCCGTCGGCACCACGGGTATCAGCGCCCCGACCAGCACCAGCAGGAACAGCGACGGATAGCCGAGCGCCTGACTCGTCGACTCCAGCGGCGCACCCGTCGCCGCCGCGGCCAGCGCCGCCGCGCCCCCCACGCCTCTCACCGGCCGACCTCCAGCCGTACGCCCTCCCCGTGCCCCAGCCGGTGCACGGTCACCTTCGGCGCCGCCTCGGCCGCCAGGCGCACGAACTCCTCGCCCGGCGCGTGGAACTCGTGCGGGCGCACCGCGTCCATCCCGATCGGCCAGTACGTGCCGTAGTGCACGGGCACCGCCCAGCCCGGCGCCAGCCGGGACAGCGCCCGTGCCGCCCGGCCCGCGTCCAGATGCCCCTCACCGAGGTACGGCCCCCAGCCGCCCACCGGCAGCAGCGCCACGTCCACCGGGCCGACCTCATCGGCCATCGCGTCGAACAGCGCGGTGTCCCCGGCGAAGTAGGTGCGCGCCTCGCCCTCCACGACATAGCCCAGCGCGGGAGCGCGGTGCGGGCCGAACGGCAGCCGCCGTCCGTCGTGCAGCGCGGGCACCACCCGCACCCGCAGCTC
>NZ_MUNH01000009.1:0-8375 GCF_002154615.1 Streptomyces recifensis | reverse complement strand
GGTGCGGGCGTAGTCGAAGACCAGCACGTCCGGCTCGCCGGTCGCCGCGAGGCGGTCCGCGAGGGCACGCAGGGTGTGCGGCGTGAGGGTGTCGTCGCCGTCGAGGAAGAGCAGGTAGTCGCCGCCCGCCTCGTCGACACCGGCGTTGCGGGCGGGACCCAGCCCGGCGTTCTCCGCGAGGTGCAGCGCCTTCACGCGGGGGTCGCGGGCCGCGTACTCGTCGATGATCGCGCCGCAGCCGTCCGGCGAGCGGTCGTCCACCGCGATCAGCTCGAAGTCGGCGTAGGACTGCGAGAGCACCGAGTCCAGGCACTCGGCGAGGTACGCCTGGACCTGGTACGCGGGGACGATGACGCTGAACCTGGGCAAGGCACATCCATGGGTCGGTCGGCGCGGGCCTTCTGCCCGGCAACGGCCGCCCAGATGACTTGGTTACGGCTCCTACGGCATACGGGGGACGCCCGGGGGAGCCGTACCGATTCCCCCGGGCAACACCTGTACGGACGCGGTTACTTGACCGCTCCCGCCATCACCCCGGACACGAACTGCCGCTGGAAGGCGAAGAACACGGCCAGCGGGATCACCATCGACAGGAACGCGCCGGGCGCGAGCACGTCGATGTTGTTGCCGAACTGCCGTACCTGGGTCTGGAGCGCCACCGTGACCGGCTGGGAGCCGGACTTGGTGAACACCAGCGCCACCAGCATGTCGTTCCACACCCACAGGAACTGGAAGATGCCGAGGCTCGCGATGGCGGGCGCGCCCAGCGGCATCACCACCCGTGCGAACAGCCGGAGTTCGCCCGCGCCGTCCAGCCGGGCCGCCTCCAGCAGCTCGCGCGGGATCTCCGCGAAGAAGTTCCGCAGCAGGAACACCGCGAACGGCAGCCCGAACCCGATGTGGAACAGCACCACGCCCAGGATGGAGCCGAACAGCCCGACCTTGCCGAAGAGTTCGGCGATCGGGATCAGCGCCACCTGCACCGGCACGACCAGCAGCGCGACCACGCCGAGGAACCACCAGTCGCGGCCGGGGAACTCCATCCAGGCGAACGCGTAGGCGGCCAGCGAGCCGATCACCACCACGCCGAGCGTCGCCGGGACCGTGATCAGCACGGTGTTGACCAGCGAGTGGGTGATGTCGCCGTTCTCCAGCAGCTTGCCGTAGCTCTCGAAGGTGAGCTTGGACGGCTCGGTGAAGACCGTCCACCAGCCGCTCGCGTTCATGTCCTCCGGCGAGCGCAGCGAGGAGATCAGCAGTCCGATGGTCGGCACCAGCCAGAACAGCGCCACCAGGACCAGGAAGAACTGGACCAGGCCGCCGCCCAGCCCCTGGACCAGCCGGGCGCCCAGCGAACGCCGGCCCCGCACGGTGTCCTTCGCGGGCAGCTCGCGCACCCGTCCCGCGCTCTCGGTGTGCGTGCTCATGGCCTGCCCTCCCGCCGCAGCCTGCGGATGTTGAACAGCATCACCGGGATCACCAGCAGCAGCAGGAACACCGCGATGGCGCTGGCCACGCCGGGCCGCCCCTCGGAGAAGCCCTTGCGGTACAGCTCCAGCGCCAGCACGTTCGCGTCGTCCTGGGACGAGCCCGGCGCGATGATGTAGACGAGGTCGAACACCTTCAGCACGTTGATCATCAACGTGACGGTGACGACCGCGAGCACCGGCGCCAGCAGGGGCACGGTCACCTTGCGGAACACCTGCCACTCACTGGCACCGTCCACCCGCGCCTGCTCCAGCAGCTCCCTCGGCACCCCCGCCAGCCCCGCCGCGATGAGCACCATGGCGAAGCCGGCCCACATCCAGACGTACGAGCCGATGATCGCCGGGGTGACCAGGGCCGGGCCGAGCCAGTCGACGCCGTTGTACGCCTCCTTGAAGTTGGCCGCCGGAAGCCTGAGCCGGGCCCCGTCCGCCGCGGCGGGCAGGGTGAAGGTGCCGTCCCCGGCCGCCTTCGCCGAGGCCACCACCTTGCCGTCCTTCACGGCCTCGATCCGCATCCCGGCGTACCCGCGCTCGGCCGGGTCCGGGGCGCCGAGCCTGCCGACGCCCTTGCCGCGGGTGAAGTCCTGCCAGACCGTGCCGGTGACCTTCCCCGGCTCCGGCCGGGCGGCGACGGCCCGCCCCGCGTCGTCCGGGAACTGGTCCGGGGCCACGCCGACCATGGGCAGCGCGACCGGGGTGCCCGCCTTCACCGGGTCCCGGGTGACGAAGGCGCCGCCCTGTCCCACCAGCGGCGACTCACGGCCGGGATGCGCCTTCGGGAACGCCGACGACTGGGCGAAGGAGTCGTGCACCCCGACCCACACCGCGTTGGCGACCCCCTTGTCCGGGTCCTGGTCGTACACCAGCCGGAAGATGATCCCGGCGGCCAGCATCGAGATCGCCATCGGCATGAAGACGATCAGCTTGAACGCCGTCCCCCAGCGCACCCGTTCGGTCAGCACGGCGAAGACCAGGCCGAGCGCGGTGGAGACGGTGGGCGCGAACACCACCCAGATCACGTTGTTCTTCAGCGCGGTGCGGATGCCGTCGTCGGTGAACAGCGCCTGATAGTTGTCGAACCCGGCGAACCGGTCGCCCGAGGAGTCGTAGAGACTGCGGACGACCGAGTACCCGATCGGGTAGAGCACGAGTGCGCCGAGCAGCACCAGGGCCGGCAGCAGGAAGAGCGCCGCCACCACCTTGCGCGTCCCGGTCACGCTCCTGCGGCTCTTCGGCGCGGCCGGGCCCGCAGGGGCGCCGGCCGCCGCTGCCGATGCCATGACCGGATCAGCCCCCGTTCCCGTACGCGGCCGCCGCGTCCTTCTCCAGCCTCGCCTGGGTGCCCGCGACGTCCTTCGGGTTCTTCAGGAAGTCCTGGAGGTCCTTCCACTCGCCCTTGCCGGGCGTGCCGCCGAACGCCTGGGGCGCCTGGTCGGACATGTCGAAGCGGAAGTCGTCGCCGGACTTGATGAGCGCCTTGGCGATGGTGCGCTGGGTCTCGTTCGGGTACGCCGAGTCCGGCACGTTCTTGTTGGGCGAGAGATAGCCGCCGAGCTTGGCCTGGACCGTCGCCGCATCCGGGGAGGCCAGGAAGGTCGCCAGCGCCTGGGCGCCCTTGGAGTCCTTCAGGATCACCGCCGCGTCACCGCCGGAGACCACCGGCGCGGTCGAGCCGACCGACGGGAAGGGGAAGACCTTGGCGTCCGCGCCCACCTTCGCCTTGGTCTCACCGATGTTGACCTGGGCGAAGTCGCCCTCGTAGACCATCGCAGCCTTGGGCTGGTCGCCGCCCGTGAAGGTCTGGGTCACCGAGGCCGGGAACTCGGTCTGCAGCGCGCCGTCCGCGCCGCCCGCCACGTAGTCCTTCTTGCCCCAGATCTGGGCGAGCGTGGTGAGCGCCTGCTTCACCGAGGGGTCGGTCCACTTGATCTCGTGCTTGGCGAGCTGGTCGTACTTCTCCGGGCCGGCCTGGGAGAGATACACGTTCTCGAACCAGTCGGTCAGTGTCCAGCCGTCCGCGCCGCCCACCGAGAAGGGGGTCACGCCGGAGTCGTACACCGCCTGCGCGGCGGTCAGCAGCTCGGCCCAGGTCTTCGGCTCCTTGGCGCCCGCGTTCTCGAAGACGGGGGCGTTGTACCAGATCAGCGACTTGTTGGCGGCCTTGTAGTAGACGCCGTACGGCTTGCCGCCGACCTTGCCGATGTCCTGCCAGCCCTGCGAGTAGTTCTTCGACAGCTCCTTCACGGCGTCCGGGCCGAGCGGCTTGGCCCACTTCTTGTCGACCGCCTGCTTGATCGCGCCCGGCTGCGGCAGCAGCGCCACGTCCGGCGGCTGCCCGCCCGCGATCTTGGAACCGAGGAAGTTGATGATCGGGTCCTGCGCGGGCACGAAGGTCACCTTCGCGCCCGTGCGCTTCTCGAACTCCGCCAGCACCTTCTTGAAGTTCGCCTGCTCGGTACCGGTCCAGACGGCGGCGACCTCGAGTTCCGTGCCGTTCAGCTTCGGCAGGGTCACCGTGGAGGCGGTGGCACCGCCGCCGCCCTCGTCGGCGTCCTTCTTACCGTCACCGCCGGAGCAGGCGGTGAGCGTCAGTGCCCCCGCGACCAGCGCGGCGAGGGCGGCTCCGGCCCGGTGTCCTCGGATGGTGTCGCTCGGCTTGCGCATCACTTCCCCGTTCGTCGTTCTCCGTTGAACGCCTGAACTCAGCTTGTGCGCTCCGGTGTACGCCGGGCCGCCCCGGTGCGGCAAGAGCACCCGCAGGGTCCGGCCACGCATCGTGACCGGCTCGTGATCATCCGGGTATGCGTGTCGGCGCCGGTTCATCGCCGTACCCCGGTGGTCAGAGCAGCGACGGCACCTGACCCGCCGACACCTGGCGGGCCGCCCGCTCCACCGCGCTCGCCAGCAGGGCCAGGTCGGTGGGGCCGTTGCCCAGCTCCCGCACCGGGCGCCGGGTGGGGGGATCACCCATCCGTTGCCAGTCCAGCGGCAGGACGGTCGGCCGCTGGGTCGCGGTGCGCGGTATGCGGCCCGTCACCCGGCCGCCCTGCACCCCGGTGACCCGGCCGTCCGGGTACGCCAGCACCCCGCGCCCCGGCGCCGGTTCGCCTTCCGCGCTCCGCTCGGCGGGTCCCGTACCGCGTCCGCCGGAGGGCGCGTCCAGCGTCACCCGCAGCGTGGCCCGCCGCGCCGGTTCCGTATCCGCCGTACGGCCGCCCGTGCCGGTCGCGGTCACGAGGTGCACGCCGAGCCGCTCGCCCTCGCGGGCCACCGCCTCCAGCGCCCGGACCACCGAACCGGCGGCGGGCCGGCCCGGCGAACCCAGCGCCGGGGAGACCAGGGCGTCCAGATCGTCGACGACCACGACCAGCCGGGGCAGCGGGGGCGCCGCCTCGACGCGCTGCCGGGCGGCGCCGGGCCGCAGCCGCAGCGTGGAGCTGGGCGGCGCCTCCAGATCGCCGTTGCCCGGACCGCGTCCGCCGGGGCCGCGCTGGGCCACCATCCGGCCGGACACCTCGTGCGCGGTGTGCCAGTGCGCGAAGTCGGTCAGCCCGACCAGCTCCGCCCGACGCTTGAGCTCCGCGCTCAACGACTGCGCGAACTCCCGCATGCGCACCGGGTCGTTGGCGATCAGATGGGTCGTCACATGCGGTATGTCGGTACAGGAGCGCAGTCCCTCGCCGGCCCCGGCCGCCGTGCCGACGCCGTCCCGGCCGTCGATCAGCACCATGCCGAGCCGGTCCGGGCGCTCGGCGGCGGCCAGCGACGCCACCACCGCCCGCAGCAGCTCCGTACGCCCGCTGCCGGGCGGCCCCTCGACCAGCAGGTGCGGGCCGTCGGCCACCAGGTCGGCGGTGACCGGGCCGCGCGGACCGGCGCCCAGCACCGCGCGGGCCCGGCCGCCCAGCGACTCGGTGTCGTCGGCCGCGTCCGCCCAGCGCGCCATCAGCGAGGCCGGGGTGGCACGGGCCAGCCCCAGTTCGTCCAGCAGCCGGGCCGACAACGGCAGTGGCACCGCCACCCGCGTGTGCCGGTCCTCGGCCGGGGCGTCCGGGCGCAGTGGGGCCAGCGCCCGCGCGAACCGCTCCGCCCAGGCGGGCGACACCGCGTCCACGGCGGCGAGGGTGCCCGGTCCCACCGGACCGGTCGGCGCCACCCGCATCAGCCGCAGCGCGGTCGCCACGTCCCCGCTGAGCAGCGCCACCGCGCCGCACTCGCGGAAGGTGGGCGTCACCGCGCAGGCCGCCTCGTAGGTCTCCGTCAGCGGCGAGGCGGGGGAGGCGGGCACGGTCTCGGCCAGGCACACCACGTGCACCCCGGCGCGCGGCCCGCTCACCGCCAGCCGCGCCACGTCCTCCCGCAGCGCCGAGCCGCCGGGGTCGCCGTCCACCACGACCACCGTGTACGGCCCTGGGTGCCCGTGCGGGCCCGGCCGGAAGGAGGCGGGGTCGGCGTCGGACTCGACGCGGCGCAGCAGCTCGCCGGTGCGGGCGGCCGCCTGTTCGCGGTCGTAGGCCAGCAGCAGCCGGCAGTCCTGGCCGTGGCCCGGCCGGACGTGCGGCAGCCAGCCCAGCCAGGACCACTCGGCGGTGCGCTCCTCCACCGAGCGGGCGCGGTCCGCGCTGATCAGCACGATCTCCAGCAGGTCCGGCGAGTGCAGCGCGGCCAGCTGCGCCAGCACCGCGCGGGCCAGCCCCGCGAGCCGGGGGCGCGGGCCGGCCAGGCCCAGGGCGCCCGCCTCGCGCAGCGCGGCCGTCACCGGCACCGCGGGCAGCGCCGAGCCGTCCGGCGCGGTCCGGTCGGCGGTGCCGAGCCGCACGGCCAGGGCCTCGCGGTGCCCCGGGCCCCGCTCCCAGAGCCGGGGGCCCGGCCCGAGCGCCGTCAGCAGCAGCGCGGCCGGGTCGGGCCAGGTCTCCGGGCGCCGGAACGCCTCGGGCAGCGCGACGGGGGCCGCCTCGGCGTACGGCGCCTCCTCGGCGGGGAGGTGCTCGCCCCGGCCGCCGGTCAGCTTGCGGGCCCAGGCGCCGATGCCCCGGCGGCGCGCTGGCATGTCGGTGCCCCGGACGGGGGTGCCCTTACGGGTGGGGGAGTCCAGCTCGTCGGGGTGGGCCTCGTCGGGCCGGTGGCCGGCGTGGGTGTCGTGCTCCCGGTAGCCGCCGGTGAGGTGGTCCGCGGCCCGGCTCTCGATCCGGGGCGCCCGGCCCTGCTCGGGCACGGCGGCCCGCTCCACGCGCTCGGCGCCGATCCGGCCGGCGGTGCCGTACGCGTGCCCCGTCGGGCCGTCGGGCGCGGCCGGTGCCGGGGCGGTGTCCGGGCTTTTCGGGGCGCGGGCGTCCGGGTCCTCCCCGAGGGGCACCCGGATACAGCCCTCGCCGTCCGCCACGGTGCGCACCCGCGCTCCGGGTCCCCCCGACGGGGTCACCCTGAGCGCGGATTCACCCAGGCGCAGCAGACCGCCCGACGGGAAGCGCAGCGGGCGGCCGGTGACGCGGGCACCGTCCAGCGTGGTGCCGTTGGTGGAGTCGAGGTCGGCGACCGAGACCCGGCCCTCTGCGGTGACCGTGACCGCGCAGTGCAGCCGGGACACGTCCGGGTCGTCCAGGGGCACGTCGGCGTCGGCGGAGCGGCCCACCGTTATCCGGCCGCCGTGCAGCAGATGGACCCCGCCCGCGTCCGGGCCCGCGACCACATGGAGCTGGGTCGGGGCGTCGTCCAGCTCGGGATGCGGCTCCGGGGCCACCGGGGCGCCCAGCGACAGCACCGCGCCGTCGACCAGCGGGGGCTCGCCGAGGGTGTGGCGGCGCGGGTCCAGGCGGTCGGTGCCCGCGTACAGCACCACGGGGGCGCCGCCGTCCCGGCCGGCCCCGCTCTCGCCGGTGACCGCCGAGGCCAGCGCGGGCGCCACCGCCGCCAGCTCGGTGCCGGTGGGCGCGGTGACCAGCACGTCGCGCGTCGCGGCGCCACCCCGCCCCGGGGACGCGCCCTGCGGATCTACGACGGTCAGCCGGATCTGCATCGCCGTCAGCGGTCCCTTCCGCCCGGCCGCGGAGGTCCCCCACTCCGCACGGGCACGTAGGCCAGTACTGCACGCATCCTCGCACCTGTCGCGACCCTCCCGCCCGCGCCCCGGTACGAAGTGATCTTGATTGGTCAGCTCTGCCCCCAAAAGTGCCTGACCAGTAACGCGGCGGCGATCACTTGAGATCGGTCACGCACCGGAACCGGCAACCGGCGGACCGAGGTGAGCGTCTTTCCACCGAACACGTGCCGGAAGCCGCACGTAGTACTCAGGGGGCGGCTTCCGGAGGGGCCACTACAGTGGTCGGAACGCCGGAACACCCCGGCGGCAATCGGCGAACAAGCAGCAGGGAGCGCGTGACGTGCGGCCAGTCGGCAGCAAGTACCTGCTCGAGGAGCCGCTCGGACGCGGCGCCACGGGCACCGTCTGGCGCGCCCGCCAGCGGGAGACGGCGGGCGCCGAGGCGGCCGTGGCGGGCCAGCCCGGTGAGACGGTCGCCATCAAGGTCCTCAAGGAGGAGCTGGCGAGCGACCCGGACATCGTGATGCGCTTCCTGCGCGAGCGCTCCGTACTCCTCCGGCTCACCCACCCCAACATCGTCCGGGTCCGCGACCTGGTCGTCGAGGGCGACCTGCTGGCGCTCGTCATGGACCTCGTCGAGGGCCCCGACCTGCACCGCTACCTGCGCGAGAACGGCACCTTCTCGCCCGTCGCCGCCTCCCTGCTCACCGCCCAGGTCGCCGACGCGCTCGCCGCCAGCCACGCCGACGGCGTCGTCCACCGCGACCTGAAGCCCGCCAACGTGCTGCTGCGCCAGTACGACGGCCGGATGCACCCGATGCTGACCGACTTCGGCATCGCCCGGCTGG
>NZ_MUNH01000001.1:0-13405 GCF_002154615.1 Streptomyces recifensis | reverse complement strand
GACCGGGAGCGAACGGGCCATCGGCGCCGCCGCACCCGTCAAGCCGGCGGCGCCGATGGCCCGTTCGCTCCCGGTCCGGGTCACGATCCCCGCCGCGGGCGTCGACACCGGCCCGGTCCTGAAGCTGGGCCTCGCCGCCGACGGCACGGTGGAGGTGCCCTCCGTGGCACAGGCGAGCCGGATCGGCTGGTACTCCAAGGGCGTCACGCCCGGCGAGACCGGCCCCGCCGTCCTGATCGGCCACTACGACACCGTGAAGGGCCCGGCCGTGCTGCGGAACGTCGGGAAGATCAAGCAGGGCGCCCGGATCACGGTCGCCCGCGCCGACGGCTCCTCCGCCGTCTTCTCCGTCCGCACGGTCGAGCAGGTCGACAAGGACGCCTTCCCCACCGACAAGGTCTACGGCGACACGACCCGCCCCGAACTCCGCCTGATCACCTGCGGCGGAGCCATCGAGAACGGCCACCGCCCGGACAACATCATCGTCTACGGCGACCTGGTGCCCGCCAAGGGCTGACAGGGCGACACCGGCCCGGACCACCACACCGGGCGGGAAAGACCCGGAAACGACGAGACCCCGTCCGATCAGAAGATCGGACGGGGTCTCGTGAACTCTTCCCGAGCGGACTCGGGAGGAGCGTTACGTGGACCTGAGGGGATTTGAACCCCTGGCCCCCTCGATGCGAACGAGGTGCGCTACCGGACTGCGCCACAGGCCCTTGCAACGAGTGAAACTCTAGCATCCCGATCGGCGTGCTCGGAAATCCGCTCCGGGACTGGTCAGAGGGGTCACTCGTTGGCGGCGCGCGGCCGGTCGCCGTCCTCGTACTGGTCGAACAGCGGGGTGCGGCCCCGCCCGCGGGAGCGACGGGCGGAGGCGCTGCGCCGGGCGTCGCCCCGCGCGTCCTCCGGTCGCTCCTCGGCCGGCACCGGATCGGCCGGCGGGACCTCGGGGCGCTGGTCCGGGGTGACGGCGCTGGAGCGGGCCGAGCTCCAGGTGCCGGGGGCGCCCAGGTCCACGTCGGCGGTGGCACGCGGGGCGACCGGCGCGGTCACGTACGTGGGCAGCGGCACCGGCACCGGGTCCCAGCTCTCGCCGTGGCCGGGGCGGCGCTGCCGCTCGCGCTGCTGGTCGACCCACTCGGCGTGGTCGGTCTGCTCGACCAGGGCACGCCGGTCGGCGGCGAGGGCGGCGGACAGAGCGGGGTCGGTGTGCGGCCCCGTTCCCTCCTCCGGCTCGTCGGCGACGACGGCCGCCTCGGGGGTGGCACGGCGACGCGGCTGGCCGGCGCGCTCACGCAGCCGGGCGGCCGCGTCCTCGGCGCTCCTGCGGTCCATCTGGAAGGCGAACCGGCGCCGTTCCTGCCGGCGCAGGTAACCGATGTACGCGCTGAGCAGCACGGCCGGCACGGCGGGCACCCAGAGGAGGGCCAGGCCCCCCACCGCGGCGGCGATCGCGCCGAGGGTGAAGGCGAGGAACAGCAGCACGGTGGTGCGCCGTCTGCGGGCGAGCACCTTCGTGCGCTGGGCGCGCGCCGCGGCCGCCTGCGCCGAGGGCGCGCGCCGGGCGAGGACGTGTTCGGGGTCGGGTGCCTGGGCGTTGCGGGGCGGATGCGCCTGCGCGGAGGGCGACTTGGGGGCCGCAGGGGCCACCTGGTCGCGCGGGGCTTCCGCCCGCACCTGCCGCTCGGGTTCGGCGTCCGCCCGGACCTGACGGCGCGTCGGAGGCACGGCGAAGTCCCGGACGTCCACCGGGTCGGTGGCGACGTCCGGGTCACCGGCGTCCGGCTCCCCCTCCTGGGTGGAGCGCGCCCGCAGGTCCTTGGCGTACCGGCGCTCCATTCCCGCTCTTCCGGACAGCAGCCGGATGGCGGTACTGAAGCGTTCCGTCGGACGGGCCTCGTTCAGCTCGTCCTGCCTACGGAGCCACATCGGCACCAAGTAGGCGGCCCAGGCCCCGACGATGACTGCGTAGATGAGGCCGCTGCTGCTCACGACTCACACGGTAGAGGGATTTGCTCGGAGCCATCCGCCAATTGAGCCGGTGTGTCGCACGATCTGGCTGATATTTCCAGCTTTTTTTGCGATCGATGCGATCAGTGGACCGTCGAAGGGGGAATTGAATGCCCGGAGACGGTACCGAGATGGTCGCCCCGGGCATTAATTCGAACAGATATTCAATTTCCGGCGCTGTTCGCATTCCCCGGCTGACCGGGCCGCTCCGCGCGGATGCGCCGCCAGCGGTCGACCAGGCCGCCGGGGACCTCCTCGGCGGTGAGCGCGTAGACCATGTGGTCCCGCCAGGCGCCGTCGATGTGCAGATAACGCGGCCGCAGACCCTCCTCGCGGAAGCCGAGCTTCTCCACCACGCGCCGGCTGGGCCGGTTCTCCGGGCGGATGCAGACCTCCAGACGGTGCAGCCCTACCGCGCGGAAGCAGTGGTCGGACACGAGCGCGACGGCGGTCGGCATCACCCCGCGCCCGGCGACCGACTGGTCCACCCAGTAGCCGATGTGCGCCGAGCACATGGAACCCCAGGTGATCCCGGCCACCGTCAGCTGGCCCACCAGACGCCCCTGGTACTCGATGACGAACGGCAGCATCCGGCCCGCCGTCGCCTCGGAACGCAGGTGCCGGATCATCTGGCGGTAGGTGGGCCGGTGCGTGATCGGCCCGGTCGGGGTGGGCGGCGGGATGGTCGCCTCCCAGGGGCGCAGCCAGTCCCGGTTGCGCCGGTTGACCTCACGCCAGGCACGCTGGTCGCGCACCCTTATCGGCCGCAGGACGACATCGCCGTCCACCAGCACCACGGGCCAGGATCTGCCGGTCAGCTCGCACCCCCGGCGCCCGCGTGGCCCGGTGCGTCGGGCCGGGGGTGGTCGCCGCCGCGGATCTGGTCGACGGCGTGCGTCAGCAGCGGCTCCAGCACCGCGAGTCCGTCGCGGACCCCGCCGCTCGAACCCGGCAGGTTCACGATCAGCGTGCCGCCCGCGACCCCGGCCAGGCCCCGCGAGAGCGCGGCGGTGGGCACCTTCTCCCGCCCGTACGCCCGGATCGCCTCGGCGATGCCCGGTACCTCGCGGTCGAGGACCGCGCGGGTGGCCTCGGGGGTGCGGTCGGTGGGCGAGATGCCGGTGCCGCCGGTGGTGACGACCGCGTCGTACCCGGCCGCCACGGCCGCGCGCAGGGCGGCCTCGACCGGGTCGCCGTCCGGGACCACCTGCGGGCCGTCCACGATGAAGCCGAGGCGGGTGAGACCCTCGGCCACGGCCGGGCCGCCCTTGTCGGCGTAAACCCCGGCGGAGGCGCGGTTGGAGGCGGTGACGACCAGCGCGCGGTACGGGGTGCCGGTCACGCCCGGCTCCAGTGGCCGGACTTGCCGCCCGTCTTCTCCTCCACCCGCACGTCGGTGATGACGGCGCCCTTGTCGACCGCCTTCACCATGTCGACCACGGTGAGCGCGGCGACCGAGACGGCGGTGAGGGCCTCCATCTCCACGCCGGTGCGGTCGGTGGTCTTCACGGTGGCCCGGATCTCCACGCCCTCGTCCGTGACGGCGAGGTCCAGCGTCACACCGGAGACCGACAGCGGGTGGCAGAGCGGGATCAGGTCCGGGGTGCGCTTGGCGCCCATGATGCCCGCGATCCGGGCGGTGGCCAGGGCGTCGCCCTTGGGCACTCCCTCACCGCGCAGCAGCTCGACCACGCGCGGGGACACGAGCACCCGGCCACTGGCACGGGCGGTGCGCGCGGTCACTTCCTTCCCGGATACGTCGACCATGCGGGCCGCGCCCGCCTCGTCGATGTGCGTCAGTCGGTCGTGCGTACTCATGGTGTGCGGTGCTTCCCGTTCGCGGCCCGCCGGCGCGGGCGATGCGCGGGCCTCCTGTGCGCGCCACGGTACCGCCAAGTGGGCTCGGGCACCGGGCCGGGACCCGCTCACGCCCCCGCGCGGGGGCGGGGGAAGGTCAGCCGAGCAGGACGACCTCGACCTCGGTGCCGGGCTCGGCCTCCGTCACGTCCTCGGGGAGCACGATCAGCGCGTTGGCGTGGGCCAGCGCGGCGATCAGATGGGAGCCGCTGCCACCCACGGGGGTGACCTCGCCGTCCGCGTAGTTGCCACGCAGGAACTGGCGGCGGCCCTCGGGCGAGCGCAGCGGTCCGTCCACCGTGAGGGTGGCCCGCGTGCGCGGCCGGTGGACCTCGGGAAGGCCCATCAGAGCGCGGATGGCGGGGCGTACGAACAGCTCGAACGAGACGTAGGACGACACCGGGTTGCCGGGCAGGGCCAGCAGCGGGGTGTGGTCGGGGCCCACCGCGCCGAAGCCCTGCGGCTTGCCGGGCTGCATGGCGAGCTTGCGGAAGTCGACCCCGCCGCCCTCCTCCTCGCCGACCTCGGTGAGCGCCTCCTTGACCACGTCGTACGCGCCGACGCTCACCCCGCCGGTGGTGACCAGCAGGTCGGCGCGGACCAACTGGTCCTCGATGGTGGAGCGCAGCACGTCGGCGTCGTCCGCGACCGCGCCGACCCGGTAGGCGATGGCGCCCGCGTCCCGGGCGGCGGCGGTGAGGGCGAAGCTGTTGGAGTCGAAGATCTGGCCGTGCTCCAACGGCTCGCCCGGCTGGACGAGTTCACTGCCGGTGGACATCACGACGACGCGCGGGCGCGGCCGCACCCGGACCGTGCCCCGGCCGATCGCGGCGAGCAGCGCGATCTGGGACGGCCCGAGGACGGTGCCCGCGGCGAGCGCCCGGTCACCGGCGCGTACGTCGCTGCCGCTGGGCCGGACATGGGCCCCCGTCGCGGCGGGCCGGAAGATCCGGACCTGGCCCTCGGCACCCTCGGGCGCCTGGGCGCGGGCGCGCATCCCGCTCGCCGGGCCGCCGCCGAGCCCGGCGTCCGTCCACTCCACGGGGACGACGGCCTCGGCGCCGGGCGGCAGCGGGGCGCCGGTCATGATGCGCGCGGCCTGGCCGGGGCCGACCTGGACCGGGGCGGCGTCGCCGGCGGCGACGTCACCGACCACGTCCAGGACCGCCGGGTACTCCTCGCTCGCGCCGGTCACGTCCGTGACCCGTACCGCGTAACCGTCCATGGAGCTGTTGTCGAAGGGCGGCAGGGACACCGGCACCATGACGTCGTCGACCAGCGCACAGCCCTGCGCGTCGGGGAGCTGGAGCTCGATGGGGTCGAGCGGGCGGACGGTGCTGAGAATGTCCTTGAGGTGCTCGTCCACCGACCACACGTGGTCCGGTCCGACGGGACGGTTCGCGGCGGTGCTCAACGTTCCTGCATCTCCTCGGCGACGAAACTGCGCAGCCAGGTCCTGAAGTCCGGGCCCAGGTCCTCACGTTCGCACGCGAGACGGACAATGGCACGCAGGTAGTCGGCACGGTCGCCGGTGTCATAGCGGCGGCCCTTGAAGACGACGCCGTGCACCGGACCGCCGACCTTCTCGTCCTCCGCGAGCTGCTGGAGGGCGTCGGTGAGCTGGATCTCGCCGCCCCGGCCGGGCTCGGTCTTGCGCAGTATGTCGAAGACGTGCGGGTCGAGGACGTAGCGGCCGATGATGGCGTAGTTGGACGGGGCGTCCACCGGGTCGGGCTTCTCGACCAGGCCGGTCACCTTGACGACGTCGCCGTCCTCGGTGCTCTCCACGGCCGCGCAGCCGTAGAGGTGGATCTGCTCGGGGGCGACCTCCATGAGGGCGATCACGCTGCCGCCGTGCTGCTCCTGCACCTCGATCATGCGCTGGAGCAGGGGGTCGCGGGGGTCGATCAGGTCGTCGCCGAGGAGGACCGCGAAGGGCTCGTTGCCGACGTGCGGCGCGGCGCACAGCACGGCGTGGCCGAGGCCGCGGGGGTCGCCCTGGCGGACGTAGTGCATGGTGGCCAGGTCGCTGGACTCCTGGACCTTGGCGAGGCGGTCGGCGTCGCCCTTCTTGCCGAGAGCCGACTCCAGCTCGTAGTTGCGGTCGAAGTGGTCCTCCAGCGGACGCTTGTTGCGTCCGGTGACCATGAGGACGTCCTCGAGGCCCGCCGTCACCGCCTCCTCGACCACGTACTGGATGGCCGGCTTGTCCACGACCGGCAACATCTCCTTGGGCGTCGCCTTGGTCGCGGGCAGAAAGCGGGTACCCAGCCCGGCTGCCGGAATGACAGCCTTGCTGATCCTCGGGTGCAACTCAGTCATGCGCGCCACTCTAACCGGTGCCCTTGGGGGGAAATCCCCTGCTCCGCTTAGGTGAGCGTGATAATCGCGGACCGAAATGGAGGCGGCCACAGGTGGAATCCGACGAACGTGCGAACGACCCCGGCAAGCGGGGTCTACGGCGTGAACTCCTGGCGAACAGAAGGGGGTTGAGCGAGGAGGACCTTCTCGCTCATGAGCGCGCCCTCGCCGCGCACGCCCTCGCCCTGCCCGAACTCGCCGCCGCCCGCACGGTCGCCGCCTACGTCTCGGTCGGCACCGAGCCCGGTACGGCAGCGCTCCTGGAGGCACTGCGCGAGCGCGGCACCCGCGTGCTGCTGCCGGTACTGCTCCCCGACGACGACCTCGACTGGGGCCCGTACACCGGACCCGGCTCGCTGGCGGTGGTCCGGCACGGCGGGCGGATGGAGCTGGCCGAGCCCGCCGGGCCGCGCCTCGGACCCGGCGCGGTGACGGAGGCGGACGTGGTGCTGCTGCCGGGCCTCGCGGTGGACGGGCGCGGGATGCGGCTGGGGCGGGGCGGAGGGTCGTACGACCGGGTGCTCGCACGCCTGGAGCGCGCGGGCGCGCGTCCGGCGCTCGTGGTGCTGCTGTACGACACGGAGGTGGTGGCGCGGGTGCCCGCCGAGGCGCACGACCGCCCGGTGCACGCCGTGGTGACACCGACGGGGGTACGCCGTTTCGCGCGCCCCTGAGCGCCCCTGACAGGAGAGAAGGCCCTCCACGCGCGCGTGGAGGGCCTTCGTGCGGTTGACGCTGTCAGCGACTCACGGCCGCAGGTTCAGCGTGTCCTTCGTGCTGCCGTCGACCGACTTGGCCGAGAAGGACCAGGGCAGCAGATCACCGTCGGCCCACTTGTCGGTCTGGTCGGTGTAGTGGGCGTTGAAGGCGTGCCCGGAGGCGCCGCTGAGGTTGATCCAGCGGGACTTGTCGAGGTCGGCCAGGTTGACGACCATGCGCATCGACGGCACCCACACCACCCCGTAGCCCCCGGCGGCGTTCCAGCCGGTGGCGTTCACGGTGGCCTCGCCTCCGCTGAGCTTCCAGGGACCGCGGTTGAGCGCGTACTGGAGCAGCTCCGGGCCCTGGAGGCCGAGGGTCTGGTTCTTCAGGAACAGCCGGTGCAGGCGGCCCCAGCTCCAGGTGTCGATGTCCTTGCCGAGCTTGGCGGTCAGCTCCCAGCGGGCGTCGATCATGGCGCGGGTGAACAGCTCGTCGCGGTTGTGCGCGGCCGGGCGGTTGCCCGACTTGGGCGCCTGCCACCACTGGCTGTCCGGCTTGTCCATGAGCGTGCGCACGACCTCGAACCAGCGGTCGCCGCCGTCCGGCTGCGCCTGGTCGGCGTCCCGCTGACCGCACTCGCGGACCTTGCTCCGGTCGTCCAGCGGGCCGGTGCTGCCCGCGCGCTCCACCCACAGGCACTGGTTCTTGGCGCGCAGCTCCTTGGGGAGCTTGTCGCCGAAGCCGAGCTTGAGGATGTTGCGCCACACGGCGTTGAAGTAGGCGGCCGCGGCCGAGTCGGCGTCCTGGGTGTAGTCCCAGCCCTCCAGCAGCTTCTGCGCCTTGCGGACCTCGGGGTCGTCCAGGTCCAGCTTCAGCAGCTTGGGCACCAGCAGCTTGGCGATCTCACTGCTGTTGTCGAGCTGCATCTGGCGCATGTCGTCGGTGGAGACCTTGCCGCCGTCCTTGATCTTGGACTCGATCAGGTCGGCGATGCGCTGGCTGCGGGTGCCGTAGCCCCAGTCGGTGGTGAGGGTGTACGGGTACGCGTCCTTGTCGACCACGGCCTGGTTGGCGGTGACGATGTAGCCGCGCTTCGGGTTGTACTCGTAGGGCAGCTCGTCCTGGCTCAGGAAGCCGGTCCAGCGGTACTTGGAGTCCCAGCCCGGCGCCGGCACCGAGCCGTCGTCGCCCGTGGCGCGGGTGGGGATCTTGCCCGGCAGGGTGTAGCCGATGTTCTCGGAGTCGGCGTAGATCAGGTTCTGGGACGGCACGTCGAAGAGCGCGGCGGCCTTGCGGAACCCGGTCCAGTCGGACGCCTTGTCCATGGCGAACACGGCGTCCATCGAGGTGCCGGGGTCGAGCGCGGTCCAGCGCAGCGCGATGCCGTAGCCGTCGCCACGGTCCGGGGCGGCGGTGTCGACGCCGGCCTTGCGGCCGACCTCCACCAGCTCGTCGTCGCGGTCGGAGAGCAGCGGCATGCCGTCGGCGGTCTGGCGTACGACGATCTTCTTGGACGCGCCCCCGGCGACCTTGATGGTCTCCTCGCGGGTGCGGAAGGGGCGGACCTTGCCGTCGGAGAGGTAGCCGTCGCCGGAGATCTTCTCCAGGTAGAGGTCGCTGACGTCGACGCCGGAGTTGGTCATGCCCCACGCGATGCTGCCGTTGTGGCCGATGACCACACCGGGCATGCCCGCGAAGGTGTAGCCCGCCACGTCGTACTGGCACTTGCTGGAGACGTTCCGGCAGTGCAGGCCCATCTGGTACCAGACCGAGGGCAGCGACGCGGAGAGGTGCGGGTCGTTGGCGAGCAGCGGCTTGCCGGTGATGGTGTGCGCGCCGGAGACGACCCAGGAGTTGGAGCCGATGCCCTGGCCGTTGACGCCGACGGCGGTGGGGAGGTCGTCGAGGACCTTGGTGAGGCCGGTGAGCTGGCCGGTGAGGCCGGTACCGGTACCTCCCGCGGTGCCGGTCGTGCCCTGGCTGCCTTGGCTGCCCTGGCCGCCGGCGCCCGTGCCGGTGCTGCCCGCCGAACCCTGCGTGCCCGTGCCGGTTCCCGTGCTGGTTCCCGACGGGGCGCCGTCCTGCTGGAAGGTCTTGCCCAGCGCGCTGTACTGGCCCTCGCGCACGATCGGCTTGTTCCGGTCGTAGGGGTAGTCCGGGTACAGCTCGCGGATCTGCTGCGGGGTCAGACGGCTGGTCATCAGGGCGCGGTCGGTCTCGTCGCGCATGTTGCCGCGCAGGTCCCAGGCCATCGCCTTCAGCCACGCGACGGAGTCGACCGGGGTCCACTCGGCGGGCTTGTAGTCGTTGGTGAACCCCAGGGCCGCGTACTCCAGGGAGATGTCCTGGCCGTCCTTGCCCTTGAGGTAGGCGTTGACACCCTTGGCGTACGCCTGGAGGTACTTCTTCGCGGAGGCCGACAGCTTGGTGTCGTACTCCTGCTTCGCCACCCGGTCCCAGCCCAGCGTGCGCAGGAACGCGTCGTTCTTGACCTGGCTCCTGCCGAACATCTCCGACAGGCGGCCGGAGGTGAGATGGCGGCGCACGTCCATCTCGTAGAACCGGTCCTGCGCCTGCACGTAGCCCTGGGCCATGAACAGGTCGGCGTCGGAGGAGGCGTAGATCTGCGGGATGCCGTAGCCGTCGCGCTTGACGTCGACGGGGCCGGAGAGGCCCTCGAGCGTGACCGATCCCTTGGTCTGCGGGAAGGAGGCACGCACCGTGCTGATGGACCAGAACGCCCCGAAGGCTATGCCTCCGATGAGGGCCAGGACCAGCAGAATCACGACAAGTCGGGCTTTGCGCCCCTTCTTCCTGCCGGACGTGCCGGGCTTGTCACCCGATGTGGCGGTGGTGTTGGGGGGCATCGCTGTCCTTGCTGTCCTCACGCGAGCGGCAGGCGGGGCTGTGACTTTGAATGAGCGCTGGAGCAACCATAGGCGCAGGCCCCGGAACCACTTGACGCGGAGTCGGGAAGCAGCGCGCACGGGCGTTCGATCTTGCCAACCCGAGCGTCAAGGAAGCGTCAAGAGTTAGGTAAGGTAACGAAGTAGTCGGGTGCGGTCCGCCGCCCCTCGGTGTCTTGTGTACGCGAGCCCACGTGCGCCCCCGCGCGGGCCAAGGAAGGGATGCGCCGCTGACTGTCCACCACCTCAACCAGCTCCTGTTCGCCTGC
Source organism: Streptomyces recifensis (assembly GCF_002154615.1). Lineage (NCBI taxonomy): Bacteria > Bacillati > Actinomycetota > Actinomycetes > Kitasatosporales > Streptomycetaceae > Streptomyces > Streptomyces recifensis. The sequence continues at coordinate 3,297 of NZ_MUNH01000001.1, read as the reverse complement.
TCGCTGATCCTCCTGGTCGCGGTCGCGGCCGTGCGGATCTCCTCGCGCAGCGGGCTCCCCAGCCTGCTCGTCTACCTCGGGATCGGCGTCCTCATGGGCTCCGACGGCGTGGGGAACATCCACTTCGACAACGCGGAACTGACCCAGGTCATCGGGTACGCGGCCCTGGTCGTGATCCTGGCCGAGGGCGGTCTCGGCACGAAGTGGAAGGAGGTGCGGCCGGCCCTGCCGGCCGCCTCCGTGCTGGCTACGGTGGGCGTGGCGGTGAGCGTCGGCGCGACGGCTGCGGGCGCGCACTACCTGGTCGGACTGGGGTGGCGGCAGGCGTTCATCGTCGGCGCGGTGGTGTCCTCGACGGACGCGGCTGCCGTCTTCTCCGTCCTGCGCAGGATCCCGCTCCCCTCGCGGGTGACGGGCACGCTGGAGGCGGAGTCCGGCTTCAACGACGCCCCGGTGGTCATCCTGGTCGTCGCCTTCTGCCGTGCCGGTCCGGTGGAGCACTGGTACATCCTGCTGGCCGAGATCGTGCTCGAGCTGGCCATCGGCGCCGCCCTGGGTCTGGCGGTGGGCTTCCTCGGCTCCTGGGGGCTCAGGCACGTCGCCCTGCCGGCCTCCGGTCTCTACCCGATCGCCGTCATGGCCATCGCCGTCACCGCGTACGCGGCGGGCGCGCTGGCCCACGGCAGTGGCTTCCTCGCCGTCTATCTGGCCTCCATGGTGCTGGGCAACGCCAAGCTGCCGCACTGGCCGGCCACGCGCGGGTTCGCGGAGGGGCTCGGCTGGATCGCGCAGATCGGCATGTTCGTCCTGCTCGGCCTGCTGGTGACCCCGCACGAGCTGGGCGACGACGTGGTGCCCGCGCTGATCATCGGACTGGTGCTGACCATGGCGGCCCGGCCGCTGAGCGTGGTGGTGAGCCTGACCCCGTTCCGGGTGCCGTGGCAGGAGCAGGCGCTGATGTCCTGGGCGGGGCTGCGCGGCGCGGTCCCCATCATCCTGGCGACCATCCCCATGGTGAGCGGGGTCGAGGGCAGCCGCCGGCTGTTCAACATCGTCTTCGTGCTGGTCGTCGTCTACACCCTGGTCCAGGGGCCGACCCTGCCCTGGCTGGCCCGCAAGCTGCGGCTCGGCGAGGTGGGCGAGGCGTCCGACCTCGGCATCGAGTCGGCGCCGCTGGAACGGCTGCGCGGCCATCTGCTCTCGCTCACCATCCCGGACGACTCCCGGATGAACGGCGTGGAGGTGGGCGAGCTGCGGCTGCCGCCGGGCGCCGCCGTCACGCTGGTCGTCCGGGACGGCAAGTCCTTCGTGCCCTCCCCCACGACCGTGCTGCGGCACGCGGACGAACTGCTGGTGGTGGCCACCGACCCGGTCCGCGACCAGGCCGAACGCCGGCTCCGCGCGGTCGCCCAGGGCGGCAAGCTGGCCGACTGGCTCGGCACGGGCGGCGGGCAGCACCGGCACTGAGGGTGCTGGTTCTCACAGGTCGGGCGGCGGGAGCCGCCTGTACGATCAGGGCATCTGATCGAACCAAATCTGTCCGATTCGTCTGACGCAGAGCTGGCGCGACCGTATGGCGGCCGGACCTCAGCAGTTCCACCGGTATCTACCGCAGTTCCGCGCGCAAGAGGACGGCTCTCGGTGCCCCCCGCACGGGCGCGCTACCAGGCGGAAGAGAGGCACGGGCCGTGGCATCCACGGTCACCACCGAGCGGTCGGCACGTCCGGGTTACGGCCAACTGCTGCGCACGAAGGGCGCGTGGACCTTCCTGGTCCCCGGCTTCGCGGCACGTCAGCCGTTCGCCATGCTCACCATCTCCATCGTGCTGCTGGTGCGGCACACCACCGGCTCGTACGGCGCGGCCGGTGCGGCCGCGGCCGTCACCGGGGTCTCCATGGCCCTGTTCGCGCCGTACAGCGGCCGTCTCGCGGACCGGTACGGCCAGCGGGCGGTACTGATGCCCGGTGTCGTCCTGCACACGGCCGCGGGCCTCACCCTGACGGCGCTCGCGCTGGCGCACGCCCCCCTGTGGGCGCTGTTCGCGGCGGCGGTGCCGACCGGCGCCTCGGTGCCGCAGGTCGGCCCGATGGTCCGGGCCCGCTGGGGCACGCGGCTGAAGGGCTCGCCCCTGATGAGCACGGCGGCGGCCTTCGAGTCGGTCACCGACGAGCTGACCTTCGTCGTCGGCCCGCTGCTGGCGACCGCGCTGTGCACGGCCGTCACGCCGTCGGCGGGCCTGGTCACGGAGGCCGCGCTGACTCTGGTCGGCGGTCTGCTGTTCGCCGCCCAGCGGGGTACCCAGCCGCCGGTGCCGCCGCGCGGCGAGGAGACGGGGGACGCCGCGCACGCGCGCGTGTCCGCCCTCCGGGTGCCCGGCGTACGGGTGCTGATCGTGACGTTCCTCGGCATCGGCGCGGTCTTCGGCGGGATGCAGGTCTCGCTGGCCGCGTTCACCGAGTCCATCGGCGAGCCCGGTCTGAACGGCGTCCTCTATGGCGTCTTCGCCGCCGGAAACATGCTCTCCGGGGTGGTCTGCGGCGCGATCGCCTGGAAGTCGTCGCCCCGGCGCCGGCTGATGGCCGGGTACACGGCGCTCGCGCTGGCCACCTCCGCGCTGTGGACGGTGCACTCGGTGCCGCTGCTGGCCGGGCTGGGCCTGCTGGTCGGCATGTGCATCGCGCCCTCGCTGATCACGGGGTACACCCTGGTGGAGGACCTGGTGCCGGTGGGCGCCCGGACCGAGGCGTTCACCTGGCTGACGGGCGCGGTGGCGCTGGGTCAGGCGGCCGCCGTCACGGTGGCGGGACAATGGGAAGACCGGCTGTGGGACGGCGCCGGGTTCCTGGTCCCGATGGCCGGGACCGTACCGGCGCTGGCGACGATCGTCGCCCTGCGTTCCCTGCTGGTGGCGCGGGCCCGGAACCGTACCGTGGCGCGTGGCGTCGGTCACCGCGAGCCGGTCACGGTGGACTGATCCACGGGAATGCGTCACTATGGAGCATCGTTAGCACTCATTGAGTGAGAGTGCCAGGAGGAAGACAGTGCCGACCTACCAGTACCAGTGCAAGGACTGCGGCGAAGGCCTCGAAGCGGTGCAGAAGTTCACCGACGACGCCCTGACCGAGTGCCCCAGCTGCGGTGGCCCCTTGAAGAAGGTGTTCTCCGCCGTCGGCATTGTCTTCAAGGGCTCCGGCTTCTACCGCAACGATTCGCGCGGCGCGTCGTCGAGCAGCAGCCCGGCCGCGAAGTCGTCTTCGTCGTCCTCGGACGCGAAGTCCTCGTCGTCGTCCACCTCG